>NZ_JBSFVR010000245.1:0-11328 GCF_053592415.1 Streptomyces sp. NPDC002690
GGCCACTCGCCGACGGCGGGGAAGCGCACCCCGCCGATCAGTTCGACCGGGTGGCGTCCGTTGAAGGACCGCAGATCGAGTTCGGTCGGCTGTGGCTCGCCGCGCGCCCCGCTGGACGCCCGGCTCGCCGGTCTCGGCGGCCCGGTCTTCCGGATCGCGCTGTTGCGGGAGTTTCACGTCCACGACCCCCGGGCACTGCTCGACGCGGCCGCCGACGAGGGCTGGGTACCGCTGCCGGCCGACCGGCTGGGCTCCCACGACCCGCAGGACCTCATCGGCGCCGCCCTGTGGCTCGCCGAGCGCGGGGGCGCGATGGCGGGAGCGGACACCCTCGCCGACCGCAGCCAGGCGTACCGGCTGGCGGTCGAGGAGGGCGACGAGATCGCGGGCTGGAGCCGTGAGGAGGTGGTGGCGGACTTCGGCTCCGGGTGGCTGCGGGGCTCCGCGGCCCAGCGGTGCGGACCGCCCGGGAAGCCCGTGCGGGAGCCGGAACGGCCGGACTTCGCGGAGCTGTTCTCGGTGGACGCCCCGCACTGCGCGGACCCGGAGTGCGGCGAGGAGCGCTGCCAGTGGCAGCTCACACCCCGTACCGCCGAGGCTCTCCACGAGGCGCTGCGGCTGCTGGCCGGCCATGCCCTCGACCACGCGCGGGCGCTCGGCGACCGCCCGCTCGCGCCGGGAGGACTCGGCGAGAGAGCCGGGGTCTTCACGCGGTTGCCGAGGGTGACCTTCGGCGTCGGCGCGGCGTGGCGGCGGCGGTTCGTGCGGGCGGTGGAGGACGTCGGGAGCGATCTGGCGAACGGCTGGTGGCCCGAGCCCACGTGCACGGCGGAGGAGCTGGCCCTGCACCTCGCGATCGAGGACGCACGCGCCGCCGCGGAACCGGGGGCTGGGCCGGGAGGGCCGGGCGCCACCGGTCTCCCCGCCGACGCGGACCCTCCGGCCCACCGGGACGACCACGACTTCGACGGGTGCGCCGAGATGTTCTTCCAGGACACCGACGTGCTGATGCTCTACGACGCCGGCCTGGACGGCATGGAGGACCCGGACGACGAGGTCAACCAGCGGCTCGGCATAGGCGACCTCCGCCCGTCCGCCTGGTTCGCACCCTTCCTCAACGTCACACCCCGCGAGCCCCGGCCCGGGGACGAGGACGAGCCCGGGGACGAGGACGAGCCCGAGCCCGGGGACGCCACGAGCCCCTGAGCCGCCCAGCGGCTCCGGCGCACAGCGGCGGTGGAGCGCGCCGGGGCTCATGCCCGCGTGCGGGTCGCTTCCTCCACCTCGGCGAGCGCCGCCACGAGCCGGGGTGCGATCTCCGCCTGGAGCCATTCCTGTTGCTCGGCGCCGTAGCCGCGAGGCACCGCCTCCGTCAGCATGATCAGGTAGAGGTAGGTGCTGTACAGGGCGAGGCGGAGCCGCACGGACGGGGTGAACTCCGCGTCACCGCCCCCGGCGGCGTATCCCGCGAGAAACGCCGGGTCCGCGGAGAGGTCTCCGAGCAGCGCCAGGGAGACGAAGTCGGCCACCGGGTCGCCCCAGAACATGCGCTCGCCGTCGATGACCCCGCTCAGCCGCAGGTTCCCGGGCTCGCCGTCCACCAGCAGATTGCCGTCCCACAGGTCGAAGTGGACGAGCGCGGGCCGGGTGACGTCGTCGAGTACGTACGCGGCACCGGCCAGCACTTCCCGTACCCGCGCGGTGGGTACGGGAAGCCGGGCGCCGAACGCGTCCGCGTCGGCCAGGACCGCTCCCGCCATCGCCGAGAACGCCTCCCGCCAGGTCGCGGCGAGCGGGCCCAGGGGCGCGGCCGGATAGCCGTAGCCGTCCGTACCGGTCACGGCGTGCAACCCCGCCACGACCCCGCCCAGTTCGGCTCGGAGCCGCAGCCGTTCGTCGGCCCCGAGCGCGTCGGAGACCGTGGTCCAGGGCCGGCCCGGACAGCTGGTCATGATCAGGTACGGCCCGCCCGGTGCGGTGGGGTCGAGCTCGGCGCGTACGACCCCGGGAACCCGGGGGTCGGTGGTCGCGCGGTAGAAGGCGACCTCGTTGACCAGCAGATCGCGCTCGTAGGCGAGTCCGGAGAGAGGCGCGGGCGGGGTCTTCAGGACCCACGCGCGGCCGTCGGTGAGGGTGATGCCGGTGACGGTGTTGTACGTCCCGCCGGTGAGGGGTTCCCGCCGGAGGACGTCCGGTGCGGTGAGTCCGGCGGCCGTCAGGGCGGCCGTGGCGCGGTCCCCGGCGTCGGGGTCGACGGGTTCTCCGGTGGGGGAAGTCCGCTGCTCCGAGGTGTTCTGAGGCATGAATGCTCCCGAAACGGTCGGTGAATTCACAGAGTGATCACAGTGGAATCACAATCACGCGAGGCGGCGAAGGGAAACCATGGTCGAGCAAATTTTCGACCATAGAGTGAGTGCGACTGTGACGATCCTTCCGTGTCCGGTGTGAACTGGAGCCTGAGCGAGGGTTGTTGCTCCCGATATAGGAGAAATGAACCATGCGCGCTTCCCTCGTCCGCCGATCCGCTCTCGCCGCGTCCGTGGCCTCCCTGGTCCTCCTGGCCACCGCCTGCGGCGGTTCCTCGGACGACTCGGACAGCAAGGGCAAGGAGTCCGCGTCCGGCGAAAGCAAGACGAGCAACGTCAAGGCGCTGACCGCCGCCGAACTCGAGAAGGTGGCGCTGGCCGACGGCGACGTCGCGGGTCACAAGATCGAGAAGGCAGGCGCCGCGGACATCCTCAAGGCCGCCGACGTCACCTCCGACAAGGCCGAGTGCCTGCCCTTCGCGCACGCGCTGTTCGCGGTGCCGCAGGGCAAGCCGGTCGCCTCGACCGCCCGCACCGCGACGACGGAGCCGAAGGCTTCGGACGCCGCCGCCGACGCTGCCGACGCCGCCGGTGACATGACGGACGAGGACATCGACGCGGCCATGAACGAGTCGTTGGACGTGAGTTCCACGATGATCGACCTGGCCTCGTACGAGGGTGGCGACGCGGCCGACGTGGTCGCCGCCGTCCGCAAGGCCGCCGCCGCGTGCGCCTCGGGCTTCACCGCCACCGTGCAGGGCGACGCGCAGAAGCTCTCCGGGATCACCGAAGCGAAGGTCTCCGGCGGCGAAGAGGCCGTGGCGTGGGACATGGTCGCGGAGCAGGAAGGCACGAAGATCCCCTTCGGCCTCGTGGTGATGCGCCAGGGCAGCACGGTGAGCACCTTCACCACCATCAACATGGCCGCTGCCATGGGCCAGGACGTCAAGCTGGAGCAGCCGACCGCGGTCGTGGACGCGCAGGTCAAGAAGGTTTCCTGACGTCACGTCGGGCAGGAGGGCGGCCCGGTCGTGACGCGTGCAGGCGTCCCGGCCGGGCCGTCCGGCATCGCTCCGGGTCCTGCCGCCGCCCCGGCCGGGCTCAGGGCAGCGGTACCAGCCTGACGACGGTGACGGTGAGCACCGAGCCGGAGACGTAGTACAGGACGATCGCACCCGCCACCGTCGCCTCGCGGCGGTCGCGTTCGCCCTTCACGGCCGTGGAGCCGTGGCCGTACGGTGCCCGCCCCAGCGTGCGGGCCATCTCGTCACGGAACGGTTCGGTGTCGCGCATCTTGGCCAGGGTGTCGTCGGCCGGCGGGGCGTAGGAGATACGGAAACTCAAGCCACGCTCCGCCTCTCGGCCTCGTCCCGGGCCAGTCGGTCCAGGATGCGTTCGGCCTCGGGATCGGGAACGGCTTCCAGCATCCAGTGCCGCATCACCGCGTGGATCTGGTGCACGCCCGCCTCGTTGACGGCACGGTCGAACTCGTCGCGTCTCTCGTCGGGGAGCGCGGCGCGGATGGCCGGGATGCTGTTGGGTACCTCCACCTCGGTACCACCGACCAAGGTCTTCAGAGACTCGCCCATGGTGCTCTCCCCGATCTCCTTGCTCTCGCCGAGCGTTGCCGGGCCCGTCGGCAGGAACCGGCGCGCGTCCGCGCGAGGGGCGCCAGGACGGGCGCCCCCCACGGTAGTGGCTGGAGGACCCAAGTACACGGGTGCGTCCATCCCTTCGGAGGTACGGAACACGGGCGCGGGCGGAGGATCAGGCTGCCGTGACCTCCACCGACAACTCGTTGTCCAGCGTGTAGTAGGTGAGGGCCCTGAGTCCGTCCAGGGTGACCGCCGGATACACGAAGACCCTCTTGCGGTCCGCGACATCGTCCAGCAGCCGCCCCACCCGGATCGGCCGGGCACCCGTCTCCGTACGCACGAGTACGTCCCAGACCCCCGGACCGCCGTCGGGCGTGTCCGTCAACTGGCCGTGGGCGAAGGTGAACCGCAGACCGTCAGGCCCGTCCGCGTGCAGTTCGGCCTCACGGACCTCCCCGGCCCGTCCCCGCAGGCGCAGCAGGGCCGCCGCGCCCGCGCCGGGTCGGAAGCCCGGTCGGACGCCCGGCCCGGCGGCGAACAGTCGCGCCCGCACGGTCGTGGAGTCGGCGCCCACCTCCACCCGGTCCACCTCGACGTGCGCCGTCCGCAGCCAGGTCCGTACGGCGAGGGTTCCGTCCGGCGTGGCGAACGGGACCCTCACCGCGAGCGGCAGCGGTGTCGCCCCGGGCTCCCGGCCGGCCGACAGCGCCCGCAGGTCGCGCAGCCCCGCCAGCAGGGGCGTACGCTCCGCGTCCGGCGCGGTCAGTACGAAGAGGTCCCACCGCCCCTCCGCCAGCGGCGGTCCGGGTTCGAGCACGGCCCGCCAGCTCCGGCCGGCCGCGTCGTCCCGCTCGCCTGACGGCCCCTCCGGCTCCAGGTCGAACAGCCGGGTGACCGAATCCGGTTTCCCCTTCGGCGGGCGCAACCGCAGCAGGAGCCGGGGCGCTTCGGCCGTACGGAGCCCCAGGCGCACCTCCATCCGTCCGTCCCGGTCCACCGTGCAGTCGGCGCGCGGGAGTTCGCCGATCCCGGGCGTGGTGGACGTGTCCCGCACCGGGGCGGTGCCGCCGTCCGTGGCCTTCGTCTCCGTCATCGCCGCTTCGCCTTCCGTACCGTCTTGAGCAGGGTGCGTGCCGCCGTCTCCAGGGTGTCCCGGGCGGCGTACCCGCGCGGGCCCAGCGCGAGAGTCGTGCCGGTGGCCGGTACGGCGGGGCACCCGGTGGTCCGGGCCGCGACCAGCTCCTCGAACAGGGCCTCGGCCCGCGCGACGACCGGACCCGGGGCGTACCGGCGGGAGTTGTCCAGCGCGGCGCGGCCCATCCGGCGGCGGAGATCGTCGTCGCGGACGAGGTCGAGCAGGGCAGCGGCCAGCGCGTCCCGGTCTCCGACCGGCACCAGGCGGCCGTCCTCGCCGGGCCGGATGATCTCGGCGGGGCCGTGCGGGCAGTCGGTGCTCACGACGGGCAGACCGCAGCGCATCGCTTCGACGATCGTCATGCCGAACGGCTCGAAACTGGAAGTCGCCGCGGCGATCGACCCCTTGACCCACTCGGCTTCCATCGGGGCGGCCGCACCCATCAGGAACACGTTGTTGTGCAGGGCGAGTTCGTCCACCAGTCGCCGCAACCGGTCGTGTTCCTCGCCCCGCCCGTAGATCCGCAACTGCCAGTCGGGGCGCTCTGCGGCGACCTTGGCGAACGCCTCGACGAGCAGGTCGTACCGCTTCACCCGGACCAGCCGTCCCGCCGCGACCACCACCCGCGCACTGCCGTCCGCAGGCGGCAGCGAGGGGTCCGGCACGCTGTTGGGCAGCGCCTCGACGCGTACGCCCGGCAGCCGCATCGTCCGCCGGTAGGCGGCGGCGTCCGCGTCGGTGACGGTGGTCAGCCCGTCCAGCCGCCGGTACGCCCGGCGCAGCACGCGGCGCAGCGCGGGCGGATGGCTCTCCACCGTGAGGTGCTCCTGCCCGACCCGCACCGTGCGGTCGGGGGCCTGGAGCGCGAGGTGCACGTTGAGGCCGGCCCGCGTACCGATGGCGACGTCCGCGTCCGTCCCCGCCAGGAACTCGGCGATCCGCTGGTCCGTCAGCGCGTTGTACTGTCCGTACCGGTACTCCGCGCGCGGGAACGCCTTCGACGGCTGCCCGAACAGCGGGTGGTCCTTCTCCTGCCGCAGGTCGATCAGCGGGCGCAGCCGGATGCGCGGATCGAGCGTGAACGCGGTCGTGTCCCGGTGCCGGTTGACCGAGACGATCTCCACCTCGTGCCGTTCGGCCAGTGCGTGAGCCAGGTTGAACGTGGTGGAGATGGTCCCCCCGATCCCGTACGCGTTGTGGATGAGGAACGAAATCTTCATGAACGGCAAGACAGCTTCGGGCGGCCGGTAGTTGCGGCCGTTACTCCTTCGTGAGGGGCGGGCACGGCCGATCGGCCCACACCCGGGGCTGCGGCAGGAGTTCGCCGGGAGGCGTGAGCGGCCGGAGGTGCTCCGGCGGCGCTCAGACGCGTCGGAGGTGCCGCGTGAACAGCGCGCGGGCCCGGTCCAGGTCCTCGGGGGTGCTCGCGCCGCGCTTGGGCAGTACGAAGAAGTACTCCGCGCTCCCCGTGAGGACGAACAGCTCGGGCGTCTCGAACCACCAGGGATAGACGTTCCAGCCGGAGGCGCTGACCTCCCCGGTCGAGCCGGTGGTGGTCAGCCCGTCGGCGGTGAGCGTCGTGCGGCAGGGGCCGAGGGCCGCGTGCGTGTCGTACTGGCCCCGTACCCGAGAGGCGCGGACGCGCTGACGCACGTAGAAGAGGGCAACGACGCAGGCCGCGCCGGCGGCGATCGTCTCCGTCGTGTCGAAGTGCCGCCACAATGCCCGTGAGACGAGTACCGCGGTCGCGAACACGGCGGGAATCAGCAGGGATCCGATGAGTCCGTGCCGGGTCCTGAGAGTGAACCGCCTCAGGGCCTTGTCGTAGTCAGACGCGGCCGGGAGGTACTCGAACAAGGCGGTGTCCGAGGTCGCGGATTCGGCCTGCCCCGCTTGATCCATTGTCATGACGGGTGAGGTTAGGGCAGTTCGCCGGCACCGCACACCTGCTCGGGCGGCACCGGACCGGCTCCCGTACGGGTTCCACCGTGCGGGAGAGCGGACCCCGGCCGGCCGATCACGGCCTCGGGTTCCGGGGAAACGTCCGCGACCTGCGGCGGGGCCGCTTCCGGCCACGAAAATGCCCCCGACCCGCGCCGTACGCGCAGGTCGGGGGCACGGTCGCAGAATTTACTTCTTCTTGCCCCGGGTCTTGTCGCCGATCATGAGGGACCGCGTCTTTACAGCTCTGAGGCTCGGGAAGGCGCTCGTTGACTGGTCGTCATCGGTCATTGGCTGCCGGTGTCGATCGGCATCGGACAGCCCGGAGACGGCCCAGGTTCAGGACGCTGGAGTCTCGCGCCACGTAAGCGCCGTTCCACTGCCCTGTCATCGCAGCGCTGCGATGACGGCGCCGACTCCGGCGAGCAAGGTGCCGATGCTGGTGAGAACGGCAGTCCACGAAGCGGTGCTGCCGTTTGTCCCTCCGCCAGACTCGGAGGGGGGAGGGATGTCGCTCATGCCGTTCCTTCCTGGCGTACCTCTGCACGAGGTGCGGTTCGGCCCGTCCTGGCCTGGCGATACGAAGGGGGCGGGGCCTCTTCATGGCCACGGAACGTATCAGCGGCTGACCAGCACACGAGGCACCGGAAGCGTTATTCAGCTGTCCTCCACCATGCCCACGAGTTGGTCGCCGCGGTGTGTGATCGATCTCAACGTGCAGCCTCCTGACCTGGTGTTCTCCGCGTTTGGCATATGCGGCGCCATGCACTGGGGCCTGGGGCACGCGCACATGATCCCGAGGGGCGCGCACATTGGCTCACCCGACGCGCACTTACCCCCTGACCAAACGGGGCAATCGGTGCAGCGATCCGGATGGGCTTGGCTCGATTTCCCCCCTGTCGGCGCCGGTTGTCGTTGTGCTGTGATCCCACATGAAGCGTTTGCCGCCGGTCGAGGTCACGTTGCCTCGGAAGGTCGCGGACGGGCCGTCGGTGACCAAGCGGCTGATCTTCTTCGGGCCTCGCGGTGGCCATGTCTGGCGCACGTCGCTCAACGGCGAAGCGTGGAAGCCCTCCCTGGCGGCGGCCGGCGTCATCCCCGTGCCCGAGAAAGGGAAGCCGCACGCGGAATCGCGGGAGAACGGAATGCATGCCCTGCGGCACTTCTACGCGTCGGTGCTCCTGGACGCGTGGGAGAACGTCAAGGCTCTCGCGGAGTACCTCGGCCACTGCGACCCCGGGCTCACGCTCCGCGTGTACGCACACCTGATGCCCTCCAGGGACGCACCCGATCGGCTGGTGCCGCTGTCTTCGCCACGGCCCGAGCGAGCACCTGACGGCCCAGCGACGGCCCCAGGGCAGAAACGAGCCCCCTACTCGCGGACAAACCGCAGGTAGAGGGCTCGCTTTGGGCTTACTACTTCTTCTTGCCCTGGTTCTTCACGGCCTCGATGGCGGCCTTGGCCGCGTCCGGGTCGAGGTACGTGCCGCCCGGCTTGACCGGCTTGAAGTCGGCGTCGAGCTCGTAGACGAGCGGGATGCCGGTCGGGATGTTGAGGCCCGAGATCTCCTCGTCGGAGATGCCGTCCAGGTGCTTGACCAGGCCGCGGAGGCTGTTGCCGTGGGCGGCCACGAGGACGGTCTTGCCGTCGAGCAGGTCCGGGACGATGCCGTCGTACCAGTACGGCAGCATGCGGACGACGACGTCCTTGAGGCACTCGGTGCGCGGGCGCAGCTCGGTGGGGATCGTCGCGTAACGCGGGTCGTCGCTCTGCGAGAACTCCGTGCCGTCTTCCAGGACCGGCGGCGGGGTGTCGTAGGAGCGGCGCCACAGCATGAACTGCTCCTCGCCGAACTCTGCGAGGGTCTGCGCCTTGTCCTTGCCCTGGAGCGCACCGTAGTGGCGCTCGTTCAGCCGCCAGGAGCGGTGGACGGGGATCCAGTGGCGGTCGGCGGACTCCAGCGCGAGCTGCGCCGTGCGGATGGCGCGCTTCTGGAGGGAGGTGTGCAGGACGTCGGGGAGGTACCCGGCGTCCTTGAGCAGCTCACCGCCGCGCACCGCTTCCTTCTCGCCCTTTTCGGTGAGGTTCACGTCCACCCAACCGGTGAACAGGTTCTTCGCGTTCCATTCGCTCTCGCCGTGGCGGAGGAGGATCAGCTTGTACGTCGCGTCGGCCATGAGCCCGAGCGTAATCGAACCTGTACCCCCTTCGCGCGTCCGGCCACTGGACGGACAAACAGGTACACAGGCGAGCGGTGCGCAGCCCACATGAGGCGCCTTCGCGGGGGGTGCCGGAGCCGGACGTTTGACGGCAGCCGTCAAACGAGTGGCGGGCGGGAAGCCGTCCTTCGTAATGTTCGATCAGCTGCCGTACCGCTTACCGATCAGGTCCGTGCGGCTTCGTCCCGCATACCTGTTCCGCTCTGTTCCGCAGCTGCTCCGAAGCACTGTTGCGCATCACCCTGGGGGTACCCGCATGCCGTCCGTCACCGGTCTACGAAGAGCCGCGCACGGCGCGGTGTCCGGGATGCCCCGGGAGTTCTGGTGGCTGTGGACCAGCACGCTGGTCAACCGGCTCGGCGCGTTCGTCGCCACCTTCATGGCGCTCTACCTGACCCTGGACCGGGGCTACTCGGCCTCGTACGCCGGTCTGGTCGCCTCCCTGCACGGCCTCGGCGGGGTCGTCTCCTCGCTCGCCGGCGGGGTGATGGCCGACCGGCTCGGGCGGCGGCCGACCATGCTGATCGCGCAGGTGTCGACGGCTCTCTCGGTGGCGGTGCTCGGGTTCATGGAGAACCCGGTCGCCATCGCGGGCGTCGCGTTCGTCGTCGGTATGGCGAGCAACGCCTCGCGTCCGGCGGTCCAGGCGATGATGGCGGACATCGTCGCGCCGAAGGACCGGGTACGGGCCTTCTCGCTGAACTACTGGGCCATCAACCTCGGTTTCGCCGTCTCCTCCGCCGGGGCCGGGTTCATCGCCGAGTACAGCTACCGGATCGGCTTCCTCGTGGAGGCGGCGCTGACCCTGTGCTGTGCCGCCGTCGTCTTCCTGAGGGTGCCGGAGTCGCGGCCGGACCATGCTCCGGTGGCGTCGGCCACCGGCGGGCGGGCCTCGTCCCCGGCCGGCGTCCGGCTCGCCGACGTGCTGCGGGACGGGCGGTTCATGGGGGTGGTCGGGCTGTCGTTCCTGGTCGCGCTGATCACCCAGCAGGGTTACGTGGGCCTGCCGGTGGCCATGGGCGCGGACGGGCTCACCAGCTCCGACTTCGGTACCGCGATCGCCGTCAACGGCGTGCTGATCGTCGTCCTCCAGCTCCCTCTCACCCGGTTCATCGAACACCGTGACCCGCGTCAACTCCTCATCGTCTCGACCCTCCTCGCCGGATACGGGTTCGGGCTGACGGCCTTCGCCGGCTCGGTCGCCGCGTACGCGCTGACGGTCTGTGTCTGGACCCTGGGCGAGATGGTCAACGCCCCGACCCAGTCCGGACTGGTGGTGAAGCTGTCGCCGGCCGAGGGCCGGGGCCGCTACCAGGGGGTGTACTCGATGTCCTGGTCGGTGGCGGCGCTGGTCGCCCCGCTGATGTCCGGCGTCGTGATCGACCACTGGGGGGCGTCCTGGCTCTGGATGACCTGCGCCGTGCTCGGCACGGTGACCGCCCTCGGCTACTGGCTGCTGATGCGCAACCTGACGGGGGACAAGGCGTCGGCGGGCGACGGGCCGGGGGAGAGCGACCGGATCGTGGGAACCGGCCGGGCGTCGAGGGCGGCGGAGACGGCGGCGCCCGCCGAGGCGCCGCAGGTCTTGGCGCACGTCCCGGTGCAGGCCCCGGCACACGCTCCGGAGCTTGCCGCGGGGCGGTCGTGACCGGCGGACCGGTGGCTTCACCGGAGCCGCCGACGCCCGTGCCCCGGCTGCTGCGGGTCATGGCCGACTACGAATGCCACGCGCTCTGGATACCGGACGCGTTCGACAACGTCTCACCCCGTGATCCGCTCTTCGGCCTGACGGCCCGGCTGGCGGAGAGGCTGGAGGCCTGGAGCGCCGAGTTCGACGCGATTCTGGTCCAGGACGATCCCGCGTCGTCCGCCTTCCCCTCTCCCGAGGCGGAGGCCGCTTTCTGGCGGACCGGTGAGGAACTGGCCCGGCAGGCGTCCGCCGAACTGGGCCCGGCTTGGCGGGTGACCTACGAGGACCGGCGGACCCGCACGCACCGGGACGTCCTCCCCGCGGACGGCCCGCCACGCGGAGTCTGACGCGCGGCGGCGCCCACCCGGCGGAGCCTGGTGGCTCCCCGAGAATCTCAACACCTGGCGCCCCGACGTCCTCTTCACGATGCCGATGATCCTC
>NZ_JBSFVR010000246.1:0-11199 GCF_053592415.1 Streptomyces sp. NPDC002690
GCCGAGCGCCGTCTCCAAGAGATCCTCGTCCGCTCCGGAGAGCTTGGCGCGGAGGGTGTCCAGGAACACGCCCACGGAGCCCGCTTCTTCGCCGCCCACGCCAGAGCACTGGCCGCCCTCGGCGACGGTGACTTCGAGACCGCCTACCGGCACGCCCGCACACTCAACCCGCCGGGGCCCGTCACACCGTTCGTCCCCATCGCCATGTGGGGCGCGTTGGACCTGGTCGAGGCTGCCCTGCGGACCGGACGGGACGAGGAGGCCGCCGCCCACGCCGCCGCGATGCGCGCGTCCGCCATGGCCGGACTTTCCCCGAGGCTGGAATTGGTGGTGCTGGCCTGCGAGGCTCTGACCACGCCGGGGACGGAGGCGGTCGCCCTCTTCGAGCGGGCGCTGTCCCTGCCCGTACCGGAGCAGTGGCCCTTCGACGTGGCGCGGGTGCGTCTTCTCTACGGAGAACGACTGCGGCGCCTGCGCGCCACCAGCCAGGCCCGGGACCAGCTGACCCGGGCGCTGGAAGCGTTCCAGTTGCTCGGCGCGGGCCCCTGGGTGACCCGTACGGCCTCCGAGCTACGGGCCGGCGGGCAGGCCGCGCCGGTCGCGGCCATGGGGGGAACGTCGGCGCTGACCGCACAGGAACTGCAGATCGCCACGCTCGCTGCGACCGGCCTGACCAACAAGCAGATCGCCGAGCGGCTGTTCCTGTCGCACCGGACCATCGGCACGCACCTTTACCAGATCTATCCCAAACTGGGCATCACTTCCCGGGCCGCGCTCAGGGACGCGCTCTCAGGCCTCGAACTCGACCGGAACCACTGACACGTCGAGCAGCTTCACGGCCGCTTGCCCAGTCATTTGACCTATGCCGGGCAAGTCGCTCCCGCACACAGTGGTCGCGGAGCCGTCCTCCGGGCGGTTCCCCTCGTCCGCCGCTTCCCGGCCGCGAGGCACCGTGAGAGGGAGACCGGATGCCCGACGCCGCAGACCACCGTCCGGACGTCCACTGGCCGTCCGGCTTCTCACCCGCGCACGCCCACAGTTTCTGCCAGGCACAGGCCGTCGTACACGCACCGGCCGCCACGGCATTCGCCCTGCTCACCGATGTACCGCGATGGCCGGAGTGGGTCCCGGGGGTCAGCCGGGCACGCCCGGGGGTGGTGGACCACACCTTCGACGTGCGGTTCCACGGGCAGCGCTTCGAGATCTTCCTGGGCGAGCGGATACCGCCGAACCGGTTCGGATGGTCGGCCGTCGGTGCCGGGGTGCAGCTCTACCAGACCTGGCTGCTCACCGAGGGCGACAAGGGCACCCACGTGGTGACGGCGAACGTCGTACGCGGCCCGGCCGCCAAGTCGCTGAACGCCCTGTCGCCGTTGTGGGCGCAGCGCCTGAACACCCTGTGGCTGGCGCAGCTGAGGCGGCTCTCGGAGAGCTCCCCCGCGCAGGAGAGCGGTTTCTGAGGGGCTGTCGGCATCCCGGAGAGGAACGGTTCTTGAGGCCTGTCGGCACCCCGTCGGAGCACCCCGTCGGAGCACCCCGTCGGAGCACCCCGTCGGAGCACCCCGTCGGCACCCGGGAGGACGCCGACGGCCGGCGCCCCGGGAGGCGTCGGCCGTTCGTGGGGTGCCCGGTGCGGTTCAGACGGCCGACGCCGTCTCCCTCTCCCGGACGGCGGGGTCGGGAGTGACCGCGGTGGTCCGGGTTCCGCCGGCCGGCCGAAGGAAGAGGGCGAGGAAGGTGCCGACGGCGAGTGTGGGGGCGATCCACAGGTAGCCGGCCGCCGTGGCGTGGGCGAACGCGTCCAGGGCAGTGTCGCGCAGAGCGGTGGGCAGGTTTCCGATGGTGTCGGGGCGGGCCGAGTCGAAGCCTCCGCCCGTCGGAAGGTCCTGGGCCCGGTGGGTGAAGCCGGTGTTGAGGAGGCTGCCGAAGACCGCGACTCCGAAGGCGGCGCCGATGGAGCGGGAGAAGGTGACCACGGCACTGGCGGCCCCGAGGTCGGCGGCGGGCACGCTGTTCTGGACGGTGGTCAGCACCACCATGGGCACCATGCCGATGCCGACGCCGGTGATCAGGAAGTAGACGCTCAGGACGAGGGTGTTGGTGGCGGCCCCGATGGTGCCCAGCAGGAGCAGTCCGACGAGGTTGGCGACCAGGCCGGCGAGCAGGATCGTGCGCAGCCGTTCGACGTGCTCGGCCCAGCGTCCGGCCAGTGACTGGCTGACGACGAGGCCGACGACGAGCGGCAGCATGTAGATGCCGGAGAGGGTGGCCGAGACGCCGTGGACGATCTGGAGGTAGGTCGGCAGGTAGACCAGGACGGCGAACATCGCGGCGTTGGCGAAGAACCCGATCAGCGAGGAGAAGACCACGGTCCGGGAGCCGAGCATGGCCGGCGGCAGGACGGGCGCGGCGACCCGGCGCTCGACGGGCAGCAGCAGCGCGGCGAGTACCACGGTGGCCACGATCAGGCCGAGGATGGCCGGTGATCCCCAGCCCCAGCGATCACCGAAGGACGTGATCAGCACCAGGCCGGTGGCGATGGCGGCCAACAGGGTGGCACCGAGGTAGTCGATGCGCGCCCTGACGCCGCGGACGGCCGCGGGCAGCGAGCGTGCGGCAAGGGTCAGGGCGACGGCGCCGACCGGCAGATTGATCAGGAAGGCCCACCGCCACGAGAGCTGGTCGGTGAAGATGCCGCCCAGCAGGGGGCCGACGATGCTGGCGACGCCGTAGACCGAGCCGAACAGGCCCTGGTAACGGCCCCGTTCGCTCGGGGCGACGATGTCGCCGACCAGGGCGAAGGTCAGCACGATCATGCCGCCGCCGCCCACGCCCTGCAGTACACGGGCGCCGATCAGTTCGGGCATGTTCCGGGCCAGGCCGCACGCCACCGACGCGGCCAGGAAGACCGTGGTCGAGGTCAGATAGAGCCGCTTGCGGCCGAACATGTCGCCGAGCTTGCCCCACAGCGGGGTGACCGCCGTCGAAGCGAGCAGGTAGGCGGCGCTGACCCAGGCGATGTCGTCGAATCCGTCGAGGTCCTCCGCTATGCGGGGCAGCGCGGTCGAGACGATCGTCTGGTCCAGGGCGGCGAGGAGGACCGCGAGGATCAAGGCGCTCATCGCGGCGGCGACACCACCCGCCTTCGGTGACGCGGACTGTGTCTTCGGCATCGGGAACTCGCTTCTCTGCAAGGGCGGCGGGAACGGTCGCGCCCGCCGCGGGACAACGTTGGGGCCACAGAAAGCTGGCGTTAAGCGGGCTATCTGTCACTTCAATGTAGCACTTATCGAAGCGTCATCCACGCCGAAGGAGCACTAGATGTCTCAGGTTGCACAGACCACCAACTAGACTCAGTGGTGTGAGAGCCGACGCAGCACGCAATCTGGAACTCGTCCTGACCACGGGAGCGCGCATGCTCGCCGCCGATCCCGGCGCGAGCATCGCGGGCATCGCTGCCGAGGCGGGTGTCGACCGGCGCACGGTCTACCGGCGCTTCGCCTCCCGTGAGGACCTTCTCGCCGCCATCTACGAAGCCCGGCTGTCGGCCGTCGAGGGGGCCATCGCGGACGCCCGGCTGCGCGAAGCACCGGTCGCCGTCGCCCTGCACCGCTACGTCGAGAACATCATCGTGGTCAACCGGACCTGGCCCGTCGAGCTCGGCCGCATGCTGGCCGAGGAGGACGCTCGTACCCGCCGGGACGCTTCCGTCCGGGAGGTCGACACCTTTCTCGCCCGCGCCACCGACGAGGGAGTCCTGCGCCCGGACCTGCCACCGGGGTGGGCGGGGGCGCTGCTGCCCCAGCTGATGCACCTGGTGGCGCGGCAGTTGCCGGAGCTGAGCCCTGGGCAGGCCGCGGACATCGTGGTCGACACGCTGCTGCGCGGTCTAGGCGCCTCCTGACACGACGAAGACCCCGTACCCACGAGGTTGCGTGTGGGTTCGGGGTCTTTCCGGTGCCCGGAAGGTTCTTTCCGGTGCGGCGGTCAGGAGGGTTCGGACGGGGGCGCGCCGTGCGCTCAGCCCCGGCGGACTCCTTCGACGAATCGCCCGGCGAGGTCGATGCGTTCGGCGAGAGTGGCGGGAGTCTGTCCGAAGTCCACGAACAGCTCGTGCACTCCGGCGTCGGCGGCGCCACGCGCGTAGTCGATGTACTGGTCGAGGGTGCCCGCCCGGGGGAAGTGGTCCGGGCCGGTCCTGGTTTCGGTCAGCTCAGGGTTGACGCGCAGCGCCATGTGCAGGGCCTCGGGGTCGCGATCCGCCTCCACCGCCGCCTTGCGGATGACGTCCCACATGCCCATCAGCGCGGGCAACGGCATCGCCACGGGCAGCCAGCCGTCGAGCCGCCGTCCGATCCGGCGCAGCCCGCCGGGCGTGAACGCGGCGAGCAGCACGGGCGGACCCGGCCGCTGATCCGGCTTGAGACCCACGACGGTCTCCGGAATGGTGAAGAGCGCTCCCTCGTGCGAGAAGACGTCACTGGTCCAGTACTTCTCCAGCACCTCCAGCGTCTCGTCGAGCCGGGCGCCGCGTCCCTTCCAGGGCACGGAGACCGCGGCGTACTCGTCGGGCATCCAGCCGAGGCCCAGACCCACGGTCAGCCGCCCTTCGCTGAGGACGTCGAGTGTGGTCAGTGACCTGGCGAGCATGATCGGCGGCTGCCACAGGCCGTTGAGCGTGCTGGTGCCCAGGCGGACGCGGGTCGTGTGGGACGCGGCGAAGGTCAGGGCCACGAGCGGGTCCATGTGGTTCTCGTACACCCGGGGCATCACCCCGTCGGCACTCGGGTAGGGCGCGCTGGGCGCCGAGGGGGCGAGAACACGGTCGCCGGTCCACAGCGAGTCGTACCCCATCTCCTCCGCCGTACGGCTCACCCGCAGGATGCCCTCCGGCCGGGCGTCGGGGCCGAAGGTGGGCAGGGCCAGTCCCAGTCTCATAGGTGTCTCCTCATCGGGTGACCCGGTCCGCGTGCTCGTCGGTGAGCGGGATTCCGAGTAGTTCTTCGAGAGCCGCCACGGTACGCCCGGCCTCCACGGCGTGGACGGTGGCGAATCCGAGGGCCTCCGCGGGCCGCAGGTGCTGCTCGGTGTCGTCCACGAACACGCACTCCTCGGCCCTGAGCCCGAGCTTCTCCAGGATCAGGTGGAAAATCGCCGGTTCGGGCTTGCGGATCCCATGGTTCTCGGACAGCACCACGGCGTCGTAGAGCTCGTCGACGGCATGTCCCCGGTACAGGTTCCAAGGGCTCGGGCCGACCGAGTTCGAGAGAATGCCGACCGGTATTCCGGCCCGGCGCGCCACCGAGGCCGCGGTGATCACCGAGGGCTCGGGGGACAGATCGGCGAAGATGCGGCCCATCAGGTTGTCCGGTGCGATGCCGAGCAGCCGGCCGGCCGCCTCGTTCCACTGGGTCTGGGTGAGCGTGCCGCGCTCCAGTTCGTCGGTGATCCTCGCCCCCTCGGGGGTCAGGTACACGTCGGTGAGCAGCGCCCCCTCGGCAAGCCCTTCGCGCTTCTCGAAAGCGAGCGCGGCAGGCAGCAGAGGCGTCGTCAGCACACCACCGAAGTCGAGGACGAGGCCCTTGCGGTGCTGAGTCATACACACACTTTAGAACCTCGCGGAAGACGGACCGTCACCAGGTGGCCCCTCACATGTCGTCGGCGTACGGATCACATGTGTGAGTGATAGGTGCAGGTCCCCGGGGCGTGCGAGGAGTTCCCGGATGCCACCGTGAGTGGGCGGAGTCGGGGGAACGGTCTCCGAGTGTGTCCGAAGCCCGTGCGGGCCGTCTCACACCGCCCGGAGGCCCAGGGGCACGTGGGCGTGTCTCTCGGACAGGGCCCGGGTCACCCCGCCACCCGATCGTCACCGTGCGCAGGCTCCCTGGCCGGGGCGCCGCGGGGCGGCAGCAGTTCCCGGGAGTACCGCACCTGCTGGAGGACCGGTGCACTCGCCTCGATCAGGAGCACCAGAGACTGTCCGCCGTCGTTCACGTCCGACGACGTCAACGCGTGTTCGCACACGGACGCCACCACGTGGTGCGCGGCGTTTCCGGCCCGTCCGGCACGCGCGAAGAGTTCCTCCTCGACGGCCGTCGAGAGGCCCTGACGCACCGACGGGGTGCCGTGCAGGGCTGCCGCGAGTCCCACCCGCTCGTCGTGGAGCAGGGCAGCGGATTCGGCTGCCACGACAGCGGAGGCCGACGATCCCCTCGGACCGGGAACGGCCCGGTACCCGGCCGGAGCGGCCAGGACGTCGGCCATCCGACGAGTCGCCCCCAGCGCGAGGGCGGCGATCGCCGTCCAGAGAAAGGGGGCGTCCTCGGGCAGCAGCGGTACCGCCTCCGCGCGGGTGGCGAAGCCCGCCGGTACAGGGGTGCCGTCCAGGCGGAAGGCCGCTCCGGGTGCGCCTCCCGGGAGGCTTGGCCGGGTCCTGTCGAGCACCTTGGAATGCACCACGAACAGGTCGGGACCGCCGCCCGCGTCCCCAGTCAGTGGCAGGACCAGCCACGGCCCGCTTCCTGCGTGCGCCGGCCGGCTCCACAGTCCGGACACGGTGAACCCGCCGGCTTCCTCGTGGGCCACCGGTGCCGCAACGGCCTCGTGGGGTACGGCGGTGGCCAGCGGCGCGGCCCAGTTCCAGGTGCCGGTGAAGCTCTGCCAGGCCAGAGCTGGATCGGCGTGCCCAACGGCTTCGAAGAAGGAGAACACCTGCGCGAGTGGAGCGTACGGCCCCGGGGCGTCCGGGTGGCCCGCCCGTGTGGACCTCGTCATGGCTGGGGCCTTTCTTTCGGATCAGGCCGGGGAAGGACCGGCGCCGCGCGTCGCAAGGTGGAGGAGGGGGCCGGGGCGGACCGCCTGCGCCGGACGGGAGCCCGGCGAGGTGACGAAGGTGTCTTCGCGCGTCCGCTGCGGATCGCGGGACGCCCTTCAGGCGGCCCTGTCGCCGGACTCGGTCCCGGTGGTGGTCAGGACGACGTTCTCCAGTTCCTCGCCCTGCCGGTAGCGGCGCAGTTGTCGACCGAGGAAGTCCGCGCTCATCAGAGGGAAGGCGTCGGTGAAAGCCGCCACGTGCGGGGTGATCAACACACCGGGCAGTCGCCACAGGGGGTGCCCGGGCGGTAGGGGTTCGGGGTCGGTGACGTCGAGCGCCGCTCGCAGCCGCCCCGCCCGCACCTCGCGGACCAGTGCCCCGGTGTCCACGAGTTCACCGCGGGCGACGTTGACCAGCAGCGCCCCGTCCTTCAGCCGCGCCAGGGTTTCGGTACCGAACATGCCGCGGGTCCGGTCGGTCAGCGGCGCGCACAGCACCACCGCGTCGGCCGTGGGCAGCAGTTCGGGCAGATCCTCCGTCCCGTACACCCGCCCCGCAGGAGTGGTACGGGCCGTGCGGGCCACGAGAACCGCCTCGCAACGGAACGCGTCGAGCCGGGCGGCGACGGACGAACCGACAGCGCCGTACCCGATGACCAGGACCCGCTTGCCGACCAGGGTGGACCGGAATTCCGGCCGCCACTCCCCTGCCGCCTGACCGTCCGCGAAGCGGTCCAAGCCCCGGCACAGGGCCAGCAGCAAGGTGACCGCCAGCTCGGCGGTGGCCTCGCGGTGCACCCCACGGCCGGTCGCGAGCCGGGTTCCCGGGGGCAGGGTGCCGAGCAGCGGAGTCATGTGGTCGTGACCGGAACTGAGCAGTTGCAGCACTTCGAGGCGGTGCATCCGGGGCAGCACCGAAGCCAGGACGCGTTCGGCGCCGGGCACGGGCGGCCCCACGAGGAAGCCGACGTCCCCGGGGTCACCGGGCAGCCGGCCAGACCCGTCCCAGTGGACATAGGAGAGTCCGTCCGGCAGTCCGGGGATCTGGTTCCGGCGATACGGTAGCCAGACGGTCTTGCCGTTCCTCATCGTGCATCAGCTTTCTTCCCGCTCCGGAGCCGCGGACCGGAGCCGGTCGTGCCGGGGTCGCGCGCGAGTCACCTCACCCGTTGCCGGGCACTTGCTGTGGGCCGACTTCTGGGCCGAAACAGCAGCGCCGGGTGTATATGTGGTGGTTCCTCACCTGATCAACGTATGTATCAGGACACCGGTTCACGTGAGCCTCGCCACTCGCACGTGTGAATGGGGCGCAGCGGGGGCCGCCGACCGTCACCGCAATCGCGTGCGCACCGGTGACGGCCGTACCCACGCTGTGCGCACAAGCACCGTGATGGGCGCCGCCCACCCTCACCCCGCCCCACCCCTGTCGCGATCCGCCCGCGTCCCCGGCCCACGACTGGTCCGCCCCGGTTCGACGACGTCGAGCAGCGATCCGTCCTGGTGGCCGAGGGCCCGAGCGAAGAGCTGTGCCCAGGACCTCACGTCGGGGCGGCGGCGCAACAGCGCACGGCGTTCGCGCTCGGTCATCGCACCCCACACGCTGTACTCCTCACGGTGGTCCAGGGCGTGGGCGAGGCAGTCGAGCCTGACCGGACAGCCGGCGCACACGGCCTTCGCCTCCTTCTGCGCCGCGCCCTCGGCGAACATCCGCTCCGGTTGCGCCCGGCATGGCCCGCGCTCGGCCCAGTCCATGGGCGCCTCGATTCCTGGCAGGCTCCCGTCCAGGGCGCCAGCCATACACACACATGTCTTCAGGAAGCGTACGACCATAACCCACTGTTCCTGTTGTCCGGTCCAGGCCCCGAGCGGGGACTCCGGTTCGCACGGACAGCTGAGCCCTGCCCGCTCACCCGCGGAATCCCGGCGGCAACGTCGGCAGTGAGATCGGCGGAACATGTGTGGCACCGGTCGACGGGACGAACACTGCTTCACCCAGCAACGCACAAGAAGCTTTTCGGCCATACCGGGTGACGAGAATGCTGAGGGCATCTAGTCTTCTGTCGGAGGGGGTAGGGCGAAAAGGGCACGGCGGTCACATGCACCGTCGCTCCCCGGAAGCGGCACATCGCATACGTGACGAGCCGACTGTCCCTGTGAGGCCCTGCGAAACACCGTCGGCTCCCGCAGCCTGCCGAGCGCGCCTGAGGTGTGCCGGCGAGTTGCGCACGCGGCTCTCGCCGTGGCCGACGGGAACGGCCACGTACCCTCGCCCTGACGTCTGGCGCGGTCCGTGCGTACAGACGGCGAAGTGCCCCTGCCGGGGCACTGGTTCAGCCCTGAAGGGAGTGGGGGACGGTGGATTCGGTCTTCGGGACCATGGTCGGCCGCGAACGCGAGCAAGAGATTCTGTCCAGCTTCGTGACGGCGGCAGGTGGCCGGTCACTCGTCATGCGCGGTGACACCGGGGTGGGCAAGAGCGCCCTGCTGGAACACGCCGCCGCCCTCGCGGCAGCCGAGAAGCACCGGGTGATCCGGGCGGCGGGGGTCGAGGCGGAGTCGGAGTTGCCGTTCGCCGGCCTCCACCAGTTCCTCTACCCGCTGCTGTCGTACATCGACCGGCTCGACGAGGTGCACCGGAAGGTGTTCGACACGGTCTTCGGCAGGAGCGCGGGCACACCGCCCTCGGTCATGACCCTGGGCATCGCCGTCCTCGACCTGCTGTCCCTCGCGGCATCACAGAACTCCCTGTTGCTCGTGCTCGACGACGGCCAGTGGCTGGACACCTTCAGCACCGAGGTCTGCGGCTTCGTGGGGCGGCGGCTCACCGGCAGCTCGGTGAAGCTCGTCGTCGTCCTGCGCTCCGACGTGCCCTCGGCCTTCGACACCGCCGCCATGCCGGAACTGGCGGTGACCACGCTGTCGGAGACAGCTTCCGAGCAGCTGCTGGACATGCACCATCCCGGCCTGGAACCCCAGGTCCGCAGGC
Source organism: Streptomyces sp. NPDC002690 (assembly GCF_053592415.1). Classification (NCBI taxonomy): domain Bacteria; kingdom Bacillati; phylum Actinomycetota; class Actinomycetes; order Kitasatosporales; family Streptomycetaceae; genus Streptomyces; species Streptomyces sp. NPDC002690. Next base: position 9,800 of record NZ_JBSFVR010000246.1, read on the forward strand.
TGGTCCTGGACGAAGCCCAGGGCAACCCGCTGGCCCTTCTGGAACTGCCGCCGTACGTGCGCGCCAACCGGTCGAGCCGCACTCCCGAGGAACTCTTCGGCTACACCGGCATCTCCCTTCCGGTACGCCTGCAGCAGGTGTACGGCGCCCGCATCGAGTCTCTCGGCGCCGAGGTACGCGCGGAGCTGCTGCGCGGAGCCCTCGACGGGGTGGGTGCCGGTTCTGCGGCCGGCCACACGGGAGGTGCGCGCTACCGCATGCTCAAGGCGGACGAGGCCGCCGACTGCGGACTGCTGGCAGTCGATCCGTTCACCGGTGACTTCGTCTTCCGCCACCCCCTGGTGCGCTCGACGGCCGTCCAGATGGCGACACCCAACGAGCGTCGTGCGGCGCACGCCGTGCTCGCCCAGGTGCACGAGGACGACCTGGAGCGGCGTGCCACACACCTGGCGGCTTCCGCGGTGGACCCCGACGAAAAGGTCGCCGCGACGCTGGAGGCCGCCGCGGACTCCGCCCTCGTGCGTGGGGGCGCACGGGCCGCGATGGCCTGGCTGACCCGGGCCGCGGAATTGAGCGAGAGCCACGAGGAGCGGTCCCGCCGGCTCGGCAGCGCGGCGTACATCGCCGGCCACTCCGGCCAGCTGGACCAGGCGCAGCGGCTGGTCCGTTCCGACTCCGCATCCGGTACCACCGATTCGCCGGCTTCGGTGATCGCCTCGGGCTACGTCGCGCTCTTCGAGGACGGGGACGTACGGTCCTCACGGCATCAGGTCTTCGCGGCGATCGAGTCCATGCGCGACAGCGGAGTGCGGGAACCGGACGAGATGCTCACCCGACTGGTCGACCTGCTGCTGGCCATCAACCAGTACGCGGGTGACGCGCCTTCGTGGGAGCGCACCCACGAGCTGCTGAACTCCCTGGGCGACCTGGTGTCCGGACAGTCACGCATCTACGAGGACGCCTGGGGAGACGTCGTACTGCGCGGCTCGGGTGTGCACGAACGGGTCGAACGTACCTTTGCCCGACTGCACGAGCTGGAGCCGTGGGACGTGACCCGGCTGGGGGTCGCGGCCTATCACGTGGACACACTCAGCCAGTTCCGGCCGTTGCTCCAGCGGACCGTGGACCGCGAGGTGGAGTCGGGAGCCCTGGCCGACGCCATGACGATGCTGCACCTGATCATGCTGGACCAGATCACGGTCGGTGAATGGGCGGAGGCGGAGCGCACCGGACAACGCTGTCTGGAACTGACGACCCTTCACCGGCACGCGCTGTTCACACATCACACCCACGCCTATCTGGGTCTGTTGGCGGCGTTGCGGGGCGAGGTCGAGCGGGCCCGTGAGTTGCAGGCAGCGGTCGACACCTGGGCCCGTCCCCGCGGTGTCGGTTTCCTCACC
>NZ_JBSFVR010000247.1:0-11184 GCF_053592415.1 Streptomyces sp. NPDC002690
GCCTCCTCATCCCGTTCGAACAGATCGACAGGCTACACAGCGGCTGGGAGCGTGCGACTTGACGAGCTAAGACCCTGAGGTGTCTGGATAGCCCCGTTCACTGGGCTGAGCCCTCGTCTGTTCGGGAAGCTGGTGACGGTTCTGCGCCGCGAGGGCGCGGACGCGGTTCGTAAGGGCCGGCCGTGGAGCCTGCCCCTGGAGGACCGGGCTCTGCTGGTCGCGGCGTACTGGCGCACGAACCTCACCATGCGCCAACTGGCTTCGCTGTTCGGGGTCTCCAAGTCGGCGGCGGACCGGATCATCGATCGCCTCGGGCCGATGCTCGCCCTCCAGCTCCGCAAGCAGTTTGCGAAGGACACGGTACTGATCGTGGACGGCACCCTGGTGCCCACCCGCGATCACACCATCGCCGAGCAGTCGAAGAACTACCGGTACTCCACCAACCACCAGGTCGTCATCGACGCCGACACCCGCCTCGTCGTGGTAGTTGGCCGGCCCCTGCCTGGCAACCGCAACGACTGCAAGGCATGGGAGGAGTCCGGAGCGAAGGCCGCCGTCGGCGCAACCATGACCATCGCCGACGGCGGCTATCCGGGCACCGGACTCGTGATGCCCCACCGCCGTCGAAAGGGCGAGGAACTGCCCGACTGGAAGCAGGCCCACAACAAGTCCCACAAGCAGGTCCGCGCCCGTGTCGAGCACGTTTTCGCCCGCATGAAGACCTGGAAAATCCTCCGCGATTGCCGTCTCAAAGGCGAGGGCGTTCATCACGCCATGCTCGGAATCGCACAGATGCACAACCTCGCCCTCGCCGGATAGGCCACCAAGCCGTACAGCAGCCCACCCTGCCCGAGACCACTCAGAGATAATTTACGGGACAGCCCTTACTTCTTGCGCTGCTCGTAGAAGTAGCGAAGCAGTGCCGACAGCACCTTGCATCCACCTCGACTCGCGGATTTATTGCTTCGGCCAGACAAGAACTTCATGCCCGTCGGGATCCAGAACCCTAAGAGACCCCTCAATATCACGCGGCCCAGGCGGCATAACGCGAACACCGAGAGAGGAAACCGACCTGCGGATATCTGCAGGGCTAGACGAATGAACCGTGACCTGCATCGGGGCAACCGGACCGGAAGTAGACAGTTCGGACTTTTCCACCAGAGCCAACCAGGGATTGAGATATACCGCGCGGTCGCTCCACTGGATGGCAAGCCCGAGAATATCCCCATAGAATCGCCGCGTTGCTTCGAGGCTGGCCACGGGAATAGCAATACGAGTAAAGGACGAGCTAGGGCCAGACTCATCACGCCCAGCCTTGGTCACACCGCGAGAATCGGCAGGAATATTCAATTCTTCCTGGCGACCTCTCTCCCGCTTAAACGGAACATCAATCACCATTGTCTGACCATCGCGAATCGCAATATCATACCTGGTGACAGTCAAGGCATTTCGTTCAAACAGTTTGAAACTTCGCATCGAAGAAACTTCTCTGCCGTCGACAAAAGACGATACCGGCTGGCCAGAGTCGAGTCGCGCCAGCCAAGCGTTAGGAGCTTCCATCATCACCTGACTACCCCGAACTTGCATGGGCGACGAGATGAGCTGATGGGCCATGAACTGAAGGTACTCGGAGTCCTGAACATCTCGGGACAGCGGCGAGAGCCAATCAAACCCGTGCAGTGCGCCGAGCAATCCACTTGTCATGGACGCCAATGTGTCAGTATCTGAATCTCGAAGGAATGCCGCCCTAAGGAGGCCCATCGACGGCCTCACGGCGAATCGAGATGCGAGATAGCACGCGCCGGCAGTAGTGACCGTTCCCGCGCCGTTCTGCTTCGGGTCGAAGCACCCGAGCATCTCCAGAGTCTTCTCGTCGTCTGAAAGAGCAGATCTCTCCAATGAAGTGAGACAGATTTGGAAGAGCTTATCCATCTCGCCAGCAGTGCGGCGCCAGTCGGCGGCGACCGATTGCCCAGAGGTCATTTCGTATCGCTCAACCCAGTCCTGCGGAAGATGACTGATGACGACATCTGGATCTGCCCAAACCTTCTCACCGAGGAGGCTGTGCAGTAGGTCACCGTATTCCATTGCACCGCGACGGATAAGGGTGTGACGTACAACTAGGCCGTACACCACCGCACCCAAGAGAGCGCGCATGTGTCCATGAGTGAGGATCCCATCATTGAGCACCCGCCCGATAAGGTTCGACGGGCTGTCATCATCGATGGTCGCCAGTGCGTGCGGCGCAATCCTCATGGCAACGCCGTTAGCTCCGGCAGAGAAATAAGAACGCGCCTTACTCTGTGGTCCTTGCCAGGGTGGCGTGCCCTCTTTCCATGCCCGACAGGCTGCTAGTACAGCCTTGCCTCCGCCACGTTGGTAGAGAGGCCACGCCGGAAGCTCCACATCCCTCAACCAGGCGAGCCACTCATCGCCGTGAAGGCATGCGCGAGCCGTCGCGAGAATCAGTTGTGTGTCGTCGCTATAGGATCCGGCGGCAACCTTGTCCTCGTACTTGGAGTATTGAGGCCCTCCCCATCGCGCCCACGAGCGGAACGTCATGCTAGGCGGGATGCTACGAGATTTCTGGCCTCCTAGGATTCCACTGCGCTGCTCCTGAGGCCAGCCGAGGGCATCGCCTACGGCGGCGCCCAGCATCAGACCTTGCGCTCGGTCTGACAAATCAGCGGGCCTTGGGAGTTTCATGTTCATCGCTCCGTCGTACGGGGTGTCCAGGGTGTTTCCAAGATCGACCGACCGAACCTGACGCTCGCGCTCAGCTGATCCCTATCAAACAGTACTGGTGCGACAATCCAGCTGAACTGCCGAGTGTTGAAACCGAACATCTCTAGCCTGGCGAACTCGGTCGATGCCGCATCCTCAGAGGGAACAGCAATCCCCCTGATACAGGAGAGCTCGATCGGCCCTGGAATCAAGGCTTCGGCTTGAAGGTTCGTAGCAGCGCCGGCCGCGTGGCGAGGCCCACGGCTCCAACCGCCACTCTGGGGAGCGAAGCAGTCAGCCAGGCTCGAAGCACCAGGCTTCAGGAAGGCACCGCCCTGGGATGCCGCATTGCACGGAGCAAAAAGAGTCCCAGGACGCAGGATCAGGCCAACGTCAAGGAACAGGCAAACCCAGTCGGGATAGTTGATAAATTCCGACTTGTTCCTGGCTTGAGCCAAGTAGTATCCGTTGGGATACTGGAACGTACAACAAACCTTGTCAGGATTCCTATCAAACCTCAGACGATCAGTGGGATCGAAATGATCTGGCGCACTGTCGGCCAAGTCTTTACTGCTTCTTATCGCTCCGTCGCGCAGGATATGCAAGAGGTTTCTGGCCGGCGTGAAGTGGGCCAGGCGTGTTGCCCCAGATGCCTGCAAAGCAGACCGGACTGCTTCATCCGTTGAGTCGGCTGTCACGGCTCCACCTTCACAAAGAGCGACGGGTCGTCTGGCAAGAGATGAGTGGGAGTTCCCGTATACGTGATCAACAGATCCGACTTCGCGCGGGTGATTGCCACATATAGGAGCTTCGACTCCCTCTCGGCTGCGTCCGCCTCTCCCAGGGAGGTCACGACATCCGGCAGTGGAATGGTACTAGGGCTACAGAAAGGCATCAAAACGGCATCGAACTCAAGCCCCTTGGCAGAGTGGTAAGTCGTGCAGTAGATTCCGGGCTTCGCTTCCCAGAATGCGACGTCGCCGTTGAGCTTAGTCGCGCCCAGTCCGCTGCATGCGCGATCAACGTCGGCCCACGTTCGGGCAACGATAGCGACGGTTCCGACCTCACCCAGCCTTTTTGCCGCTGCTTGAACAACCGCGACCTCGTGGTCGCGACTCTCGCATTGAGCGAGAGTCGGCTTTGGTCCCACCGCCCTCGGGGCAACTGGCGGAACGAGATCGTCAGTTGATCCGAAGAAAGGCATGGAACTCAAAGCAATGGCGACCTCGGCAATCGCAGTTGAGTTTCGGTAGTTGTCACGAAACTGTTCAACCTGGCGAACATTAAGGCCGCATGTCCTCCAGGACATGCCCTGACCATAGATCTGCTGGGCATAATCACCAAAGAAGCTGACAGAGCCTTCTGGGCCAACTGCTTCGGCCAAGGACCTGATTTGCTCGGGCGAAAGATCCTGCCCTTCGTCAATGATGATGTGCCGATACATTCTGGGGCGGCCGTCGACTGCCAGGTTCTCGCGAACCGCCGTACTGATGTCATCCCAGTCGAACTTGTGCCCAGCCTCGCCCCTCAGGCTCCGGTATCGATCGCGGATCTTCCAGACCACTTCCCTTAGAGAGAGAGCAAGCGGAGTCTTTCGCCCAAGCCGTTCAACCGCGAGGTAGTCATCCTTCGACTGGATCCCCATGCCCGCAATCCATGAAATTTCGTCCTGGAACCATCCCACATCTCGGCTGAAGAACTTATGGGGCTTGTACTGCGTTGAAACCTCTCGCACGGCAGCGGAGATCAGACTTCTCCTGCGTAGGGGTTTTACAATGTCATTCCAGTTCCCCATGAGCCCAAGGCTTGCGAGATAGCCGCGCGCGAATTTGCTATACGTCCAGATGTCAAGCTGCGATGACGATTTCTCCGACAAGTGATTCAAGTACGCAACGAGAGCATTGTTGTACGTAACGACCAGGGTCCGTCCTGAACCGTTGACTGCCGGGTTGGACAGATGCAGGGCCCGATAGATCGCCATAACGGTCTTCCCTGTACCCGCGGTACCCAGAACGACCTGGTGGCCGGTGGGCGGCAGGTAGGCCACGTGCGACTGACGTCCGACAGGGGTCGGCAGACCCATCTGTTCCTCCCAAATCTGCCCACAGGTCGTCGTTCAGCAGTCGAGCCCAAGCCTAACTGGACAGGGTGACATCGCTGAGGGTGCCCGCCGGTGAGGGCAGCAGCGGCGAGCGAGAGGGCTCCAGCACCGATCATGCCCGTCCGCCATCTGGTTCGGGCGAGCTTCGCCGAAATCAGTCCGCACTGTCGTCTCCGTGCGAAAGCTCGGTGGCATGCCCGACTCGTGCCACGTCTCCCTCAGACATCCCGAACATGTCCGTCATGTTCAAGCGCAGGCCACACGCCTTGCTGCAGTGCTCTCGGCCGGAAAAGTCCAGGAGCGCACGAAAATCGGTGCGCTCGGACACCGGCTACCTCGATACTGCTGGTGACGAAGCGAGGTCCCGTGCCCCAGATCGAGCCGAGCGTGCTGACAGCGCTCATGGCGGCGGCGAAGGACGCCGTCTCCAACGCAGCCGCCGCGTTCTCCCTCGCGGCCATGGACGGTTCGAGTACGGCCGTCGAGCAGCGGAATGCGCTGGTCGCGGCCTTGCGCCGCCGACCGTCTGAGGTGCTGAAGGACCGGAGGGAGGCGCGGGAGGCCCCGCCGATTCCGCCCACCACGCCGGCCCAGTTGGAGATCTGGAGCCTGTACGCAGACCACCTGGATGATCCTCTGCTCCGTGGCCACCTTCATCATCTGCTGCTCGACGCCGGACACGGCCGTAGACCCGACCGAGTTCGTGGCGCGGCATCCGGATACCTCGACGCGGTGCAGCTGCTGTTGGCCGCCCAGGACGGCCACGGGCTGCTGCGGGCCGCCCGGTGCCTGAAGAGGGCCGGAGAGCTGTCCCTCAAGTTCAAGCAGCCCGACGTTCGTGAACGCACGACCAAAGACGCCCTCGCCCTTGCCGAGCGCCTCCTAACCGGCGCCAAGGACGATGGGCGACCCCTGCTGGTTGTCCTGGAAACGTTGCAGACCCTGGAGCGCGATGTCGCGGACCTCGCCGAACGGGCGGCCGACTTCTTCGCCCGCGACGTGGACGTCCGGCTCGGCTTCCTCAATGCACTGCGGAAGGACGCGGGCCCCAGCCGCCACACGGAGATCGATGCCGCCGTGGTCCACACCCTCCTCAACACCGCCGTTACCGCCGATACAGGGCACCGCCGCCTGTACTTCCTGACGGAGGCAGCAACCCAGGCGCAGAAGCGGGGACTGCCCGACCTGCGGGCCCGTGCCGAGATGGCCCTGCAGCAGACCACGCTGGAGCGGACCTCCATCCGGACCGAGGGCACCATCCCGCGCGCGTTGATCGTCGGGCAGCAGGCCCGGGTCGATGCAGCCGAGGATCTGCGGACCGCGCTGTGGCGCACCGTGCAGGACGTCCATCCGGCGATGCGCGCGCAGGCCGAGGCCGAGGCCGACGGCGCGCTCGAGGGCCTGCTGCGGATCCCGCGCTCGCGCATCAACCCAGCCGGACCCGTCTTCGTCCGATCGCCCGACGAGGCCGACGACGACCTCGCGGTGTCGATGCAGGTCCGTGGCCTGGGACTGTTCGGGATCCTGACCGCAATCCAGCTCGACCGCATCCACGAACGCTTCCGACCCGACGAGGTCGAGATGACCGCCGCTCTGGCACACGAGGCGGTGCTGCCCGAGCCGCGCGCGCGGACCCTCGCACGGGCCTTCTGCTACTACTGGCTGGGGGAATTTGACGCCGCGGCGTGCGTCGCCCTGCCACAGGTCGAGCAAATCCTCCGGGAACTCCTGCGCTCCCGGATTTCTGTCGTCTCGGTGGCCTGGGGACCGAGCGCCGGTGGAGTCGACTTGCTGGGCAAGCTCTTGCAGCGCATGCCGGAGGCCGGGTTTCCGGCGGACTGGAGCAGAGCGCTGGAACTTCTCCTGGTCGACCCCGACCGCGGGATGAACCTGCGCAACGACATCCTCCACGGCCTGGTCGACACCCCGCCCAAGCACCACGTCGCGCTCATCTTGCAAGCGGCGTTGTACCTGCTCAGCCACGCGCACGGGCAGCGCATGACCCCTGACCCGACGGCCTAATCCCCAGGACCGCAGGGCAGCACCACTCCTGGACCACTCCGCCGGGCGGGGAACGCACGCCACCCGCCGCCACGGCGTGATCCGGCGCGGCTCACTCGTGCGAAAACGGGCCGAGCCAAGCAGTCAGCTCGGCGACAATGAAGGCCGAAGCGCCACGCCGAGCCCAAGGACTGACGATGAGTCACGAACGTGAGGTAGCCCCGCCCGGGCTACGCCGAGTACTCCAGGACGTCGTGCACGCCTTGAAGGAGGAAGCGGTTGCGACCCTTGCCGCCTGGCTCGACATCCCTGTGCCCTCTGGCCTGTGGGGCAGGGACCTGCCCGAATGGGTCAACGAGCAGTTGCAGCGGCTGCCGGACCCCAAGGTCTTCGACCTGCTGGAACAGGCCCTGACGCCGAACGGCATGTGGGGATCATCGGCCTACGACGACAGGGTCAACAGGATCCTCAAGGAGGCCGAAATCGCTCTCGTGATGGTCGACGGCTCCTTTATCGAGAACGACGAAGGGGCCGAGGAACTGGACGTCCAGGACACCACAGTCCGCCCACTGACCTTGCTCACCGGGAAGTACGCCGCCGCCCGGAGCAATTGGTCCAAGGCCCTGACCGCCCAGAAGGCCGGGGACGATCGCCAGGCCGTCGCGTTGGCCGTCAACACCCTGGAAGGCGTCATCAAGATCGCCTCCGGGCAGAAGGACATCAACTCCGGGCTTCGTCGGCTGTTCCCCGAGGGGGAGCGCACCCCGCTGTGCCAGGCGATCAACCAGCTGCACAACTACGGCTCGGCCATGCCTTGGGTACGCCACGGCGGCGGCCAGAAGGATCTGGAGCTGACCCGGATTGAGGCGCTGGGCGTGGTGCGGGCCGCCGCCGTGTGGATCGTCATGCTGATCAACCTGGACAAGGAGGGCCGCTTCTAGGCCGGCCGGTGGTCCGGCACCGACGTCAGCGGCGCCGACCTGAAGTTGTCGGCGTACAACGAGCACGCCGCCCGCCATCTGGCCGCCCAGGTCGCCATCATCGACGTCAGCGCCGGACTGCTCCCCCAGGACAAGACCGTCACCGTACGGGAGTTAAAAGGCCAGGGCCGCAGAGGACTAGGGTCTGCGCCGGTACCTGGAGGGCACCCGGACCGGTCGACTGACGCGGTCAAGAAGTGGCACGCCTTCGTACCCCGCCGTGACACCTGGTCCACCGCGTACGGCGAGGTTGACCAAGTCCGGCCGACGGGAGCCATGCGCCGCTTGGCTCCGGGAGGCGCTGGAGACCGTGGGGGCGCGAAATCCGCGGCACCACGGTGCATGCTCGTCGGTGACCTCCAGCGGGTCATCGAGTATCCGAAGCTCGGGTTCGCCATCGAGCAGGAGGTCCCGGTGGACGTGCATGCCGCGTACGAATCCCTCATCCGCGACGACTTCACCAGCCGCCTCATCTCGTGACCTGCCCGCCCCGGGCGGGCTGTGCGCGATCCATCAGCCCAATGTGTTCCCGAGGCTGACCACCCTGGCCAAGCTGTTCGCGGCGGACTACTGGATCGTCCTGGACGACGTGCAGTTCACCCGCCGCGACTACCAGCACCGAGCCTGCCTCGCCGACCTCGACGACCCGAACCGGCAGCAGTGGCTCACCCTGCCCACCCACCTCCCGAACGGTCGGCCCACCCTCATCAGGGACGCCCGGATCGACGATCCGGACCTCGCCCGCCGCAGGACCGCCGGGATGCTGCGGCAGCAATATGGAGCCAGCCCTCACTGGCCCGCCCTCGCCCAGATCCTGGACCCGGTGCTGGACGCCTTCACCACCAGCCGGACCGCGACGGTCGCCGAGATGTCCACCCGCGTCCTGCTGGACCTGCTCGGCTGGCCGGGCCAGATCCTCACCAGCAGCCGCCTGCCCTCCCGGGCAGGACGATCCGTCCGCCTCGCCGACCTGGCCGCCGCGACCGGCGCCCGCGCGTATCTGTGCGGGACTGGCGGCATGACCTATCTCGACCTCGCCCCGTTCGCCGCCTGGAACATCGCCGTGGTCCCGTTCCGGCCGCCGTCCGCCGGTATCTGGTCCTCCGGCCGTCACATCAGTGCCCTGTGGGCCCTGGCCGCACTCGGACCCGAGGCCCTGGCCGCCCGTCTGAAGGCCCTGCCGGCCGGCGTCGTCCCGGTGTTGCGGGTGCCGCTCGACGTGTGATCTGAAGGCGTCGCCGGTCCCCGTGGGCGGCCGGAAGCGGAACCGGGTGGCCCGGGGGAGACCGGGAGCCCGGCTCCGCACCGTATCCGTCCGGGGACGTACCACTGAACGTCATCAGTCACGTACGACTCTGCCGTCCACCATCGCGTACGGACTCGGGCATCGTTTCTTATGGCGTGGTCGCTTGTTGGTCTGTGCATGACGGATCTGGTTGAGCGGTTGGTGCCGGATGAGTTCCGGATAAGTTGTGGGTGTTGTTCCGGCGGGTGGTGCCGCCCACGGAGGTGAGGCGTCCGCAGGGCGCGGGCCGTCGTCGGGCCGGTGACCGTGAGGTTCTGGCGGCGGTCGTCTTCGTGGCCACCTCGGGCTGTACGTGGAGGCAGCTCCCGCCCGTGTTCGGCCCGGCCTGGCAGACGGTCTACCGGCGGTTCGCCCAGTGGAGCGCGGACCGGGTCTGGGCCCGTCTCCACCGCGTGGTCCTGGACGAACTCGGGGCCGCGGGGTGAGCTGGACTGGTCGCGGTGCGCGATCGACTCCGTCAGCGTCCGGGCGGCAAAAGGGGGCTTCTGACGGGACCGAATCCGACCGACCGAGGCAAGTTGGGATCGAGAATCCATCTAGTCACCGACCGGAACGGACTGCCGCTCTCACTGGGCATCTTCGGCGCCAACATGCACGACAGCCAGGGACTGGAACCGCTCGTCCGCGGAATCCCCATCCGTTCCCGTCGCGGCCCACGCCGCAGGCGGCCGGCGAAGCTGCATGCGGACAAGGGCTACGACTACAACCACCTGCGGCGATGGCTCCGTTCACGCGGCATACGTCACCGCATCGCCCGCAAGGGAACCGTTGGGTCGTTGAACGAACCGTCTCCTGACTGGCCGGCTGCCGACGCCTCCACCGCCGCTACGAATGCAAACCCGAGCACTTCCTCGCCTTCGTCGGCATAGCCGCGACCCTCATCTGCCACCGCCGTCTCGCCAAGTGAGACAACGTAAAAAATTTCGGTACGCAAGAGGCCATCGCAAGCCAAGAAACGATCATACGCGGCCATCCATACCGCACCCCCTGTCACAGGCGTACCTCTGGTCCGTAACTTTTCACCGTACGCGCACGGACGTGTGCGTACAGAAACCTCCGGTCGAATGGAAGTTGATGCGAAAACTGACTCGTCACGTCATCTCTCTAGCAGCGTCCTTGGCGGCAATGGCTTCGCTCGCCGTTGCTGGTAACGCCTCCGCCGCAGACAACCCCGACTATCCGCAGGGCGGGCAGCCGATTGGGACTTTCTCTGCCTCCGAACTGCCGTCTGCGAAGCCCACTTCGAGCGGTGCGAGAATCGAGCCGGAGAAGTCGTGCTCGACGGTCCCCTCTGCTGAGCGCGCAGACCTCGGAGGGGCTACTACAGAGTGCGTCGAGATCAAGGCGCCCGAAGCGGCCAGCACTCCTACAGTGAAGTCCTCCGATCAGGTCGCGGCTGCTGGGGCGTGCGACATAACTCGGCCTGGTTATTGGACTTGGACCAGGACCGACGGCCTGTGCATGAATGCAACGGAGGCCACCTATACCCTGCTGGACGAGAAAAACGTCCCTGTGGGTACCGGAATCATGAGCGTCAGCTCCAGCATGACTCTCAGCCAGTCCACTGCAACAATCTCAGAGCTGCTGACCGTCAAAGTGACCCGCGTGACAGGAAAGGTGGCGAGCCTCAATGTAGCCTTCGATGTTGGTTGCACATCTACATGCTCCGCGACCACCAAAACGCCGTGGGTGGGTGGAAGGACGATTCTGCCGAACGGTCAAGCGTCCGGCACTGTTACTTACACCAGCAATGTGGCCACCGGGGGGAACGACAGCTTCCGAACCAGCTACCACATATATGTGACGTCTGCGGGTGCTAGTCCTCTCCAGCCCAACATCAATTGGGACAGCCCCAACGAGGCCCCGATCCGCTGCGACCGCGAGCTGACGGCACCGGGGTGCGTGATTCCTCAACAGGCGGCTATCCTGCGGTACTCGATCTCTGACCCCAATAACGGTGCAGCTGCTGCGGCCTATGAGCTCGTAACACGATCTTGCTGAATCGTCCTGGTAGGCCGTTACCGGTGTGATGATTCGGCCGTTCGTGAGGGTGTGGGTACCCGACCGTGGAT
>NZ_JBSFVR010000248.1:0-11106 GCF_053592415.1 Streptomyces sp. NPDC002690
GCCGGGCGGTGCGCGGCGCGCGGGCGGCCGGGCGGTGCCTGTCGGGTCAGTCCCGTTCGCAGACGAAGATCGCCGTGCCCGGGATGAGGTTTCCGCGCAGCGGTGACCAGCCGCCCCACTCCTGGTGGTTCCACTCCGGCCACTCCGGTTCCACCAGGTCGACGAGGCGGAAGCCGGACACGACCACGTCACGGACCCGGTCGCCCAGTGTCCGGTGGTGCTCCACGTAGACGGCCTCGCCCGATTCGTCCTGCTCCACGTAGGGGACACGGTCGAAGTAGGACGCGGCGACGGACAGGCCCTCCGGTCCCGGTTCGTCGGGGAAGGCCCAGCGGATCGGGTGGGTCACGGAGAAGACCCAGCGCCCGCCGGGCCGCAGGACCCGGTGGACCTCGCGGAAGACGCGTACCGGGTCGGCGACGAAGGGGACGGCGCCGTAGGCGGAGCAGGCGAGGTCGAAAGAGCCGTCCCGGAAGGGCAGCACCCCGGCGTCCGCCTCCACCAGCGGCACCTCGTCGCCGATCCGCAGGGCGTGCTGGAGTTGGCGGTGGGAGAGGTCCAGGGCCACCGGGCGGGCTCCCTGGGCTGCCAGCCAGCGGGAGCACTGCGCTGCTCCCGCGCCGATCTCCAGGACGTCGCGCCCCCCGAGAGCGGCGGCGGGACCGAGCAGCCCGGCTTCCGCCTCGTCGAGCCCTTCCGGCCCCCAGACGAACCGGTCGTCGCCGAGAAACGCCCCGTGGTCGCTCTGGTACTCGTCCGCGTTCCGGTCCCACCAGCCGCGACTGGCCCGGCTGCTCTCCGGGTCGCCCGCTTCGCGGCGGGTCGCTTCGGGTTCGGTTCCGTAGGTCTCTTGGCTCATCGTGTCCGTCGTTGTAGTTTGCCTTTACCCGCCGCGCGCGGCGGGGTGCGGGGAGTGTCCGTGCGGTGTCCGCTCGTCGCGCCGGCTTCCGGCGACGCGTGGGATTCTCGGCGCCGTGTCCGGCTCGGATACGGCCTGGACGTGGCCGAGTTGTGCCGGATATGACCGGTTGCGCCCTGCGTGTGCGCCTTCGCGCATTGACCGTGTCCGGCTGCCCCCGTATGCTACAAGTTGCGCTGCGAGCCTGCGCGCCTCAGACCTAGCAGGCCGCGCTCGCGTCTGTTGCATGTCCCCTCGGTTGTCGAGGTGTCTCCCGGAGACGGGTCGGGCACTTTCCCGGCTGTCCGGCTTCTGCAGAGGCGATAAGGGCTCACGGCGTAGCAGTACCTACGACTCACTGTCCGTACCGGAGCCCTTTCCCACATGACGAGCAGCACCGAGACCACCGCCACCACTCCGCAGGTTGCGGTCAACGACATCGGCGACGCGGACGCGTTCCTCGCGGCGATCGACGAGACGATCAAGTACTTCAACGACGGCGACATCGTTGAAGGTGTCATCGTCAAGGTCGACCGCGACGAGGTTCTCCTCGACATCGGTTACAAGACCGAAGGTGTCATCCCGAGCCGCGAGCTCTCGATCAAGCACGACGTCGACCCGAACGAGGTCGTCAAGGTCGGCGACGAGATCGAGGCCCTGGTTCTCCAGAAGGAGGACAAGGAAGGCCGCCTGATCCTCTCGAAGAAGCGCGCGCAGTACGAGCGTGCTTGGGGCACCATCGAGAAGATCAAGGAAGAGGACGGCATCGTCACCGGTACCGTCATCGAGGTCGTCAAGGGTGGTCTCATCCTCGACATCGGCCTCCGTGGCTTCCTGCCGGCGTCGCTCGTCGAGATGCGTCGCGTCCGCGACCTCCAGCCCTACGTGGGCAAGGAGCTCGAGGCGAAGATCATCGAGCTGGACAAGAACCGCAACAACGTGGTCCTGTCCCGCCGCGCCTGGCTGGAGCAGACCCAGTCCGAGGTTCGCCAGACGTTCCTCACCACCCTGCAGAAGGGTCAGGTCCGCTCCGGCGTCGTCTCCTCGATCGTCAACTTCGGTGCCTTCGTGGACCTGGGTGGCGTCGACGGTCTCGTTCACGTCTCCGAGCTGTCCTGGAAGCACATCGACCACCCGTCCGAGGTTGTCGAGGTCGGCCAGGAAGTCACCGTCGAGGTTCTCGACGTCGACATGGACCGTGAGCGCGTCTCCCTGTCGCTGAAGGCGACGCAGGAAGACCCGTGGCAGCAGTTCGCCCGGACGCACCAGATCGGTCAGGTCGTCCCGGGTAAGGTCACCAAGCTCGTTCCGTTCGGTGCGTTCGTGCGCGTCGACGAGGGCATCGAGGGCCTGGTCCACATCTCCGAGCTGGCCGAGCGCCACGTGGAGATCCCGGAGCAGGTCGTCCAGGTCAACGACGAGATCTTCGTCAAGGTCATCGACATCGACCTCGAGCGTCGTCGGATCAGCCTCTCGCTGAAGCAGGCCAACGAGTCCTTCGGCAGCGACCCGGCCTCGGTCGAGTTCGACCCGACCCTGTACGGCATGGCCGCGTCCTACGACGACCAGGGCAACTACATCTACCCCGAGGGCTTCGACCCCGAGACCAACGACTGGCTCGAGGGCTTCGAGGCGCAGCGCGAGGTCTGGGAGACCCAGTACGCCGAGGCGCAGCAGCGCTTCGAGCAGCACCAGGCCCAGGTCATCAAGTCCCGCGAGGCCGACGAGGCCGCCGCTGCCGAGGGCGCTGCCGCCCCGGCCGGCGCCCCGGCTGCCTCCGGCGGCAGCGGTGGCGGCGGCTCGTACTCCTCGGAGTCGGCCGACAACTCCGGCGCCCTGGCGTCGGACGAGGCGCTCGCCGCCCTGCGCGAGAAGCTGGCCGGTGGCCAGAGCTGAAGCTCTGACCCTGGCAGCCGCTGACGGACGGCGGTAGCAGTAGACGTAGGTACGGCATGAGGCCCGTCCCCTTCGGGGGGCGGGCCTCACGCATGTCCCGGGGAGAGCGGGCCGGCCGTACCGTTCAGGGGGTGACACCGATGTTCGTCAGTCCCAGGCCGCCGGTCACGGTGTTGTCGGCGTACACGGTCGTGGTGCATTCCGACGTGTTCGCGGTGACGTTGATCGCCAGTCGCACGGCACCGACGGCGCCGGTGAGATCCGAGTCGTTGTCCCGGAACACCGTGCCGCAGCCCCAGCCCGGCTGCTGGGTGTGGGTTTCGTAGCCGGTGTTGGTCGTGCGGGAGCCGGTGTTGCCCTGGACGAGGACGCCGTTGCCTTTCACGTCGACCCAGGAGTCGTCGTAGTTCGCCCCGGTGAGCCCGCTGCCGTCGAAGGTGTTGCCGATGATCCGGGCGCCGGTGGTGCCTTCCTTGATGTCGACGTTCTCGCCTCCGACTCCGGGGCCGATGACGTTGCCGGTGATCAGGACCCGGTCGCTGTTGTCGGTGAGGTCGCCCGCCGTGCCGACGTAGACACCCTCGCCCATGCCGCGCCCGTCGTGGCCGGTGTCGTAGATCCGTGAGTTCCGGATGACCCCGTCCTTGCTGGACGTACGGAAGTGCACGCCCTCCATGTCGAGGTCGTGGACGGTCACCGAGTCGATGACCACGCCGTTCGCGGAGTCGGTCACGATGCCCTTCTGACCTCCGGCGACGGTGACGCCCTCGACGGTCCAGTACGAGGCACCGTTGAGGTGCAGCCCGTAGCCCCCGCTTGCCGTGAGGACCGCCCCGGCGGAGCCGGTCAGGGTGATACGGGCGTCGGCGACGCCCGGGACGGTGACCTTGAAGTTGCCGGTGTAGATGCCGTCCGCGAGGTGGATCGTGTCGCCGGGGACGGCTGCCGCGAGCGCAGCCTTGAGCTGTTTCGCGGTGCTGACGTCGACGGTGCCGGCGGCCCCGGCCGGACCGGCCGAGGCGAGGGTGAGGCCGCAGGTGACGAGGGCGGCGGCGAGCAGCGGTGCGAGAGGGGTGCGGGTGCGCATGGAGGTGCCTTCCCGGAGGGTCCAGACTTCTCGTACGTGAATCGGGCGCAAGGAGCTGAACGTGTTGCCCCGAGACGTTAGGTGGGCCGACGGGAGAGCGTCAAGGTCTGGACCATTGCCCGAATATCGGTTCGTGTTCTCCCGCGAGAGAAACATGTGAGATACACGAGTAACTGACGGGCCGTAACACGTACCCGTCAGGATTCCGGCATCGCCAAGATCCACGGAGGAGTCGGGACATGACCTCTACATCCAGCACGCCCACCGGTGCCGCGGCCGGTTCGAGCCGCCGAAACTTCCTGCGTCAGGTCGGCCTCACCGGTGGCGCCGGTGCCATGTTCGCCACCATGGGAGCCCTCGGTCTGGCCCCCACCGCGCAGGCCGCGAGCCGCGAACCCGAGTTCCGGGCCCCGAGCAAGGGCGACTTCAACCTGAAGGGCAAGGCGGCGGCGAAGGTCGTCATCGTCGGCGGCGGCATCGCCGGCCTCGCGTCCGCCTACGAGCTCGGCAAGGCGGGCTACGACTGTACGGTCCTGGAGGCCCGGGCCTTCACCGGTGGCCGCAACACGACGATCCGCGGCGGCGACACCACCACCGACCTGTACGGGAACAAGCAGACCGCCAAGTTCCACGACGGGCAGTACATGAACGCCGGTCCCGGCCGGATTCCCCAGTGGATGGTCACGCTCGACTACTGCCGCGAACTCGGCGTCCCCGTCGAGGTGTTCACCAACGTGAACGCCAACGCCTACATCTTCAACGAGCGCACCGGGATGAAGGCCCCGATGCGCTACCGCACCGCCAAGGCCGACATGTACGGCTACGTCTCCGAACTCCTCGCCAAGGCCACCGACATGGGCGCCCTGGACCGTCAGATCACCGCCGAGGACCAGGAGAAGCTCCTGGAGTTCCTGAAGGACTTCGGCGACATCGGCGACACCCTCGAATACACCGGCAGCCCGCGCCGCGGCTACCGTGTCGACCCCGCCGCCGTCGGCACCCCCGGTGAGCTGCTCGGGGACGTGCCGACCGCCTCCGAGATCTTCTCGACCAACGTGGGCCGTTACTTCTCCTTCGAATTCGAGTACGACCAGGCCATGCTGATGTTCCAGCCCGTCGGCGGCATGGACCGGATACCCGCGGCCCTGACCAAGGCGATAGGCAGCCGCCGCATCCGTACCGGCGCCGCAGTCACCGACATCCGTGACACCCCGCACGGCGTCACCGTCACCTACACGCAGGACGGCCGCACCCGCACCATCGACGCCGACTACTGCGTCGCGGCGCTGCCCCCGAACATCCTGGCCAAGACCTCGCACAACCTCGGCTCCGCCGTGCAGACCGCACTGGAGGGATGCAAGCCCTCCTCGGCCGGAAAGATCGGCCTGGAGTACAAGAGCCGCTGGTGGGAGACCGACCACCGGATCTACGGCGGCATCACCGAGACCGACATGGACCTCTCCCACATCTGGTACCCGTCCTACGGCCACAACGGCGACCGCGGTCTGATCATCGGCTACTACAACACCGGCACCAACGCCGACTCCTACGCCGCGCTCGCGCCGAAGGACCGTGAGGCCCGCGCCCTCGCCCAGGGCGTCAAGATCCACGGAGAGAAGTACCGGACCGAACTCGCCTCGTCCTTCTCGCACCACTGGCGCCAGACCCCCCACCTGGAGGCCGCTTGGCACTCGCTGGCCGGGGGGCCGGAGGCCGCCGCCTTCGCTCCGCTCAACAAGGCGGCCGGCCGCGTCTACTTCGCGGGCGACTATCTGAGCAACACGGACGCCTGGCAGCACGGGGCGTTCACCTCGGCCCGCAAGGCCGTGACCGCGCTGCACAGCCGCGTGCTCGCGTGACGCCGGTGCCCGCGCCCGCGTAAACACCCGATGACGGGGCACGGACGGGGAATGTCCGTGCCCCCCTGGGCGTTCTCCCTCAGGAACACGAGGAGGAGCGGTAACTGTGCCTGATCCGCAGAGTCTGTACGAATGGGAGCCGAAGGGGCTGGCCGTCGTCGACATGGCGCTTGCCCAGGAGTCGGCCGGTCTGGTCATGCTCTATCACTTCGACGGGTACATCGACGCCGGTGAGACCGGCGAGCAGGTCGTCGACGGACTGCTGGAGTCGCTGCCCCACCAGGTGGTGGCCCGCTTCGACCACGACCGCCTCGTGGACTACCGCGCCCGGCGCCCGCTGCTCACCTTCCGGCGCGACCGCTGGACGGCGTACGAGACCCCGACGCTGGACGTCCGTGTCGTCCAGGACGCCACCGGCGCACCCTTCCTCCTGCTCTCCGGGCCCGAACCGGACGTGGAGTGGGAGCGGTTCGCCGCAGCCGTCGAGCAGATCGTCGAACGCCTCGGCGTCCGGCTCTCGGTGACCGTCCACGGCATCCCGATGGGAGTCCCGCACACCCGCCCGGTCGGCCTCACCCCGCACGGCAACCGCGTCGACCTGATGCCGGGCCACAGCACCCCGTTCGACGAGGCGCAGGTCCCCGGTTCGGCCGCCGCGCTCGTCGAGTACCGGCTGGCCGAGGCCGGTCACGACGTGCTCGGTGTGGCCGCGCACGTCCCGCACTACGTCGCCCGCTCCGCCTATCCGGACGCGGCGCTCACCAGCCTCGAAGCGATCACCGCCGCCACCGGTCTGGTGCTGCCCACCGTCGCGCACTCCCTGCGCACCGCCGCGCACCGCACCCAGACCGAGATCGACCGGCAGATCGGTGAGGGCGACGAGGAGCTCGTCGCCCTCGTCGAGGGACTTGAGCACCAGTACGACGCGATCGCGGGCGCCGAGACCCGCGGCAACCTCGTCGCCGAACCGGTGGACCTGCCGTCGGCCGACGAGATCGGCCTCGAATTCGAGCGCTTCCTCGCCGAGCGCGAGGGCGACGCCTGACGGCGGCTGTCCGGCATGCCGACCCGGTGCGCCGGGCAGCCGCCACCGGGTGGGACGCGCGCCCACCCGGCCCCGTAGGCTGCCGCCCATGCTGAAAGTGGGCCTGACCGGCGGCATCGGTGCCGGTAAGAGCGAAGTATCCCGGCTGCTCGTCCAATACGGGGCGGTACTGATCGACGCCGACCGCCTCGCCCGCGAGGTCGTCGCCCCCGGAACGCCGGGACTCGCCGCCGTCGTGCGGGAGTTCGGCACCGGCGTGCTCCACGAGGACGGCAGCCTGAACCGGCCCGCCCTCGGCGCGATCGTCTTCGGCGACAGTGACCGGCTCGCCGCCCTCAACGCCCTCATCCACCCCCTGGTGAGGGACCGGACCGCCGAACTGGAACGCGCCGCGGGACCCGGATCGGTCCTCGTCAACGACGTCCCGCTGCTCACCGAGAGCGGCCTCGCCCCCCTCTACGACCTGGTGATCGTCGTCGACGCCACCCCTGCCACCCAGCTCGACCGGCTCGTCCGGCTGCGCGGCATGACGGAGACCGACGCCCGCGCCCGGATGGCGGCCCAGGCCACCCGCGAGGAGCGTCTCGCGATCGCCGGTCTCGTGATCGACAACGACGGCCCCCTCACGGACCTGGAACCGCAGGTGCGCAAGGTGTGGGACGAACTCACCCGGCGGGCGGGCAGCGGCCCGGCGGAGTCCACGGAATAGCGCGCCCCCGCCGCACGTTGCAAACCGGCGAGCCAAGGGAAGGATCGGACCGTGCCCGAACGGAACCCGGAAACCCACGTGATCGACTTCCGCGCCGCCGAGCAACTGCTGGCCGCGCGTGACCCCCAGGGTGCGGTGAAGCTCCTCGACTCGGTGATCGCCGCCCACCCGGAGAACACCGCCGCCCGGCTGCTGCGCGCCAGGGCTTTCTTCGCGGCGGCCCAACTGCGCCCGGCAGAGCTGGAATTCGAGTTGGTGCTGGAGCGCGAACCGGACAACGCCTTCGCCCACTTCGCGCTCGCCCGCACCTTCCAGCGAGCCGGGCGGCCGGAGCAGGCCACCCGCCATTTCCGGCTCGCCGCGGCCCTCGACCCGAACCCGGAGTACCTGAGCGCCGCGCGCTTCGACAGCCGCGGCTGACGGGTCCCGGGAGGCGTCCGGCCTTTGGCGGCTCACCGGCCGGCTCACGGGATTCCCGCCGGGCCCCGGTGGCTCGCGGAGTTCACGTCCACGGCCGGTGCGTCCGCCCGTCGCCGCGGTCGGGTTCGAACGGAGGGACGTCCCCGCCCGGCTGGAAGCGGGAGCCCTGACGCATCCGGTGGACGATCACCGCGAAGTCCGCCGCGGTCACGGCCAGCAGCACACCGCACGCCACCGCCCAGCCGGGACGATCGGCGAGGGAGAACGCGACCACTCCGAACAGGGTCCAGGCGACGCCCCATAGACTCAGCCAGAGCCGCATGCGCAGCGGACTGCGCGCGGTCACGGGTTCACTGCCGGTACGCATGTCGCATCACCTCATGTCCAGCATGGACCCGTGCCGTCGTCAGTGCGGAGCACCGGAGGGGGATGTTCATGACGGATATCGGCAGTGCGGTCCGCAGGGCGCGGGTGCGGGGCTGTCTGCTGGGCGGCGCGATCGGCGACGCGCTGGGCAACCCGGTGGAGTTCCTCCCGCTGGCCGGTATCGAACGGGCCCACGGACCGCTCGGTGTCCGCGGCCTCGTGCCTGACCCCGAAGGGGTCCTCGGCCGCATCACGGACGACACCCAGATGACCCTCTTCACGGTGGAGGGGCTGATCCGCGCCCAGGCCGGGGCCGGCCGCGCCGGACGTGTGGGCACGGTGCGCGCGGCCTACCGGCGCTGGCTCGACACCCAGAACCACCCGTCGCCTCCCGCCCGCGGCGGTGACGACACGGTGCGCACCGGATGGCTGCGCCGGCAGCAGCTGCTCTACGCGCGTCGGGCCCCCGGAAACGCGTGCCTGACCGGACTCGCCGCCGGGCACGTGCCGAGCGAGCGGGACGCTCCCGGAGCACCCGGGCCCGTGAACCCCGACTCCAAGGGCTGCGGCACCGTGATGAGGTCCGCCCCCTTCGGGCTGACCGGGGAGTCCCCGGCCGACGCCTTCGCGCTCGCCGCCCACTGCGCGAAGATCACTCACGGCCATCCGACCGGAGCGCTCGCGGCGGGGGCGTTCGCCGCGATCGTCGCGTACCTCCTGGACGGCGAGTCGATGCCGGGCGCCGTGCTGCGGGCGATGGAGCTGACCGCGCGCCACCCGGGCCACGAGGAGACCACGGCGGCCTTGCGGGCAGCAGTCGACCGCGCGGCCGACGGAGCCCCGACCGCCGAGAGCGTCGAGTCACTCGGCGCCGGATGGGTCGCCGAGGAGGCACTCGCCATCGCCGTGTACTGCGCGCTGGCGCTGCCGGGTCCCGAGGACGTCGCGGCGGCGTTGCTGCTGTCGGTCAACCACTCCGGGGACAGCGACTCCACCGGCGCCGTCTGCGGCAATCTGCTCGGCGCGCTGCACGGGGACGCCGCGCTGCCCGCCGACTGGCTGGTGCGCACCGAGGGTCTGACCCTGATCAGCAGGATCGCCGACGACCTCTCCCGCCAGTTCGACGGGCCGGTCGACTGGCCGGCGGACCGCTACCCCGCGAACTGAGCCGTCGGCGGGCTGCTCCCGTACCAGGAACGCGCGGATCGATCCCCCTGGGCCGGTACGGGGCCCGGCCCGCGGCGGGTGCGGCGGTAGTACCCGCTGCGGGCCGGTCAGTGCACGAGGGTGTAGCTGCGCCAGACGGGCGTGCTCGGGGCGTCCACGTCGGTGAGCCGGGTGGACAGGTAGGTACTGCCCTCGCCGGTGCAGTCGCGGGAGCGGTACAGCATCATGTCGATGAGGGTGTTGTTGTCGACGGCCTTCGCACCCCCGGGCAGCGGGTGGCAGCCCCGCACCAGCGGGCTGTTCTCCATCACCTCGACGTCGCGCTCGGTCGTGTAGATGACCGGCCCGACCGCCGTGCGGCCGAGGCCCGAGCAGCCCGAGGCGCCCAGCGCGGTGAGAGTCAGCAGGACGGCCCCCGCGGCGACGCGGGGACGGCGGAGGCGGCGGTGGAACGTCGCTGTCACGGACATGGGCGGGTCCTCGTCTGCTCGTCCGGATCATCAGGGTGCTGTGGTGCTGTGGTGCTGTGGTGCTGTGGTGCTGTGGTGCTGCGGGGCCGGCGTGGAGGTCCGGCGTGGGGTGCCGGTACGGAGATTTCGTACGGGCGCATGCCACGCTGCCCGCTCCGGCGCGGCCCGGCACCCGGGGAGGGCCGACCGGGCGACATCCGGGAGAGCCTGAGGTTCCCTAGGGGTGCGAAAAGGGCATAACGTGTTAATAGGCGACGGTTCCGTCCGGGTGCCGTTGCGTGCCGTGCCAGTGGCAGGGGGCCGTCATGGTCCAGGTGCTAGTGATCGCGATCGTCGCGGTGCTCGCCGTCTGCGGTCTGTTCGCAGTCGCGGGGGTCCGCGTCGTCAGACAGTACGAGCGAGGGGTGGTGCTCCGGCTCGGCCGGCTGCGCGAGGAGATCAGGGGGCCGGGACTCACGATGATCGTCCCCGGTGTGGACCGGCTCCGTAAGGTCAACCTGCAGATCGTCACGATGCCGGTGCCGGCCCAGGACGGGATCACCCGGGACAACGTGACCGTCCGGGTCGACGCGGTCATCTACTTCAAGGTGATCGACGCGGCGAGCGCGGTCATCCAGGTCGAGGATTACCGCTTCGCGGTCTCGCAGATGGCGCAGACCTCGCTCCGTTCGATCATCGGCAAGAGCGACCTGGACGATCTGCTGTCCAACCGGGAGAAGCTCAACGAGGGCCTTGAACTGATGATTGACAGCCCGGCCGTGGGCTGGGGCGTCCAGATCGACCGGGTGGAGATCAAGGACGTCTCCCTGCCGGAGACGATGAAACGCTCCATGGCCCGGCAGGCCGAGGCCGACCGTGAGCGCCGCGCCCGTGTCATCAACGCCGACGCCGAACTCCAGGCATCGAAGAAGCTCGCGGAGGCGGCGGGCCAGATGTCCGCACAGCCCGCGGCCCTCCAGTTGCGGCTGCTGCAAACGGTGGTCGCGGTCGCGGCGGAGAAGAACTCCACGCTCGTGCTCCCCTTCCCCGTGGAGCTGCTCAGGTTCCTCGAACGGGCTCAGCAACCGCAGGCGGGCGACGGGCAACAGCCACGTCCGGTCAATCCCGGTGCACCGCCTGCCGGGACCACGCCGTCCGCCGCCCCGAACGGGCGGCAGCCCGTGGGGGCGCGCGATCCCGGCGCGGGCAC
>NZ_JBSFVR010000249.1:0-11084 GCF_053592415.1 Streptomyces sp. NPDC002690
GCCAGGTGGGCCGGGGCGTGACCGATGTGGACGGTCGCCCCCAGCGCGCGCAGCGCGTCGGCGGTCCCGGACTCCTTGGCGTCGCCGCCCGTGGATTCCGGTGTGCCGCTCGATGTGCGCGGGTCCGGTGCGCCGGCTCAGTACGCCGCGACGATCTCCACGTCTTCCTCGGTGATCACACCGTCCACGATGCGGTAGGAGCGGAACTGGAACGGGCCCGCGTCGTCGGTGTCGGCGGTGGAGACGAGGACGTAGTGGGCTTCCGGCTCGTTGGCGTAGGTCACGTCGGTGCGCGAGGGGTACGCCTCGGTCGCCGTGTGCGAGTGGTAGACGACGACCGGCTCCTCGTCGCGGTCGTCCATCTCGCGGTAGAGCTTGAGGAGGTCGCCCGAGTCGAACTCGTAGAACGTGGGCGAGCGGGCGGCGTTGAGCATCGGGATGAATCGCTCGGCGCGGCCCGTGCCGGCCGGTCCCGCGACCACGCCGCACGCCTCGTCGGGGTGGTCGGCGCGGGCGTGGGCGACGATTTGGTCGTAGAGGGCCTGGGTGAGGGTCAGCATGGCGCCCAGGATAAGCAGGCGGGTCCCGGCCCGCCGAGGTGCGGTGGGCCGGGACCCGGAGGCCGGCCGCCGGGGCCGTTGGGGCGGCCGGGCGGTCCGTGGGAGGGATGGTCCGAGGTGCGGCGGGGCGGTAGGTGCCGCGCGCGGCGGGGAGTTGGGCTCCGAGGGCTCCAACGCGTCCGGAGCCGGAGCTCAGCGCTTGGCGAACGCCGCGTTCTGCGGGTCGCGCGCCCTGAGTGCCAGGTAGGAGACACCGAGGAGGAGCGCCCAGAACGGGGCGCAGTAGAGCGAGATCCGGGTGTCCTTGTCGACGGCCATCATCACGACGACCAGGCCGATGAAGGCGAGCGCGAAGGCGCTGGTGTACGGGGAGCCGGGGGCCCGGAACGTGGAGTGCGGGAGTTCGCCGCGGTCGGCGCGGGCGCGGTAGCGGAGCTGGCAGACGAGGATCATGATCCAGGCCCACATGCCGGAGATGGTGGCGAAGGAGACGACGTAGGTGAACGCCTGGCCGGGCCACTGGTAGTTGATCCAGACGCCGACCAGCATCAGGGCGGCGGAGAAGGTGGTGCCGACGAGCGGGGTGCCGCTGCGGGTGAGCCGGGTGAAGGTGCGGGGGCCCTGGCCGTTGAGGGCGAGGTCGCGGAGCATGCGCCCGGTGGAGTACATGCCGGAGTTGCAGGACGACAGGGCGGCGGTGAGGACGACGAAGTTGACGATCCCGGCGCCGATCCCGAGGCCCATCTTCTCGAAGGCGGCGACGAACGGCGAGACACCGGGCTGGAATTCGGTCCACGGCACCACCGACAGGATCATGATCAGCGCGCCGACGTAGAAGACGGCGATGCGCCAGGGCACGGTGTTGATCGCCTTGGGCAGGACGGTCCGGGGGTCCTTGGACTCCCCGGCGGTGACGCCGACCAACTCGACTGCCAGGAAAGCGAACATGACGATCTGCAGGGTCATCAGAGTGCCGCTGATGCCTTGCGGGAAGAATCCGCCGTCGGACCAGAGATGGGTGACGGAAGCGGTGTCGCCGGCGTCGGAGAAGCCCAGGGTGAGGATTCCGGCGCAGATGAGGATCATGCCGGCGATGGCGGTCACCTTGACCATCGAGAACCAGAATTCGAGCTCGCCGAAGACCTTCACGGAGATGAGGTTGACGCCGTACAGGACGAGGGTGAAGAACAGTGCGGAGACCCATTGCGGAATGTCGAACCAGTACGTCATGTACTGGGCTCCCGCGGTCACTTCGGTGATTCCGGTGACGACCCAGAAGAGCCAGTAGGTCCAGCCGGTGACGAATCCGGCGAAGGGGCCCACGAATTCGCGTGCGTATTCGGAGAAGGAGCCCGACACCGGTCGGTACATGAGGAGTTCGCCGAGTGCGCGCATGATGAAGAAGATGACGAGGCCGGCTACCGCGTAGGCCAGGATCAGGCTGGGTCCGGCCTTCGCGATGGCCTTGCCGGCGCCGAGGAAGAGCCCGGTGCCGATGGCTCCGCCGATGGCGATCATCTGGATCTGACGGGCGCCCAGGCCGCGCTGGTACCCCTCGCCGCTCCCGTGGACGTCGGCGGCGTCCCGCTCGGGCTGCCCGCTGTCGACCTCTGCGGATGTCATGTCACTGCGCCTTTCTCCACGACGGACCGCGGCCGTGTGGGGCCGTGGACCGTGTCCTGTTTCCCCCCGGAAATGGATGGAGTGCCGCCGGCGGTCGGCCGGCGGACAGCGCCCCCGGGAACAGGGATGGCGCCCCCGGCGGTCGTGAAGATCTATCACGCCCATGTCGGGGCACCCTCGGACATTCTGTGGCGCAGACCACAGGAAAAAGCGGACAAGCGTTTCCGGCCACTGCAAAAGCGGCCGTCCGGGTGACGTGATCGTTATGCGGATTTGAGCGTCTTCTGAGCCGCCGGCCGCACGGTGCGGCCCTTGCCGGCGGGAGTCAGGACATCAGTGTTTCGAGCAGCGTTTCCTGAAGGGCGCCGAGCCAGAGATAGGCCAGCACCATCGGCTTGCGCGGGTCGCTGTCGGGGAGGCGGTAGAGGGAGCCCTCCTGGCCCTGGTCCTCGTCGCTGACCTCCAGCCGGGTGCCGATGGTCAGGCGCAGGTCGTTGAGGGTACCGAGCCACTGGCGGGCCTGGTCGGCGGTGAGCCGCAGCTTTCCACCACCGCTCCCGCCGGTCTCGCCGCTCTCGCCGCCGTCGCCGCTCTCGCCGCCGCTCTCGCCGCTGGAGAGGGAGTCGAGGGAGCGGACGACGGCGAGGGCGTCCTCACGCTTGCGGGCGCGCAGGTCGATCTCGGTGAAGCGGCGGAACTCCGAGGACGCCTCGCGCAGTTCCTTGTCGTCGTCGCCGTACGCGTCCGGGAAGAGACGGGCGAGTGCGGGGTCGGAGGGCGGTTCGCTGGGGCCTTCGGCGAAGAGCGCCGCGAGCGGGTCCGCACCCTCGGCGACCTCGTCCCCCGGCCCGACGAGTTCCAGCAGTTGTACGGCGAGGGAGCGCAGGATGGAGATCTCCACCTCGTCGAGCGCGACGGCCGCGCCGCCGTCGGGGGTGGCCTCGAAGTGGCCGGCCATGGGGTCTCCGATGGTGGTGGGGCGGAAGTTCCGGAAGTCAGAGGTGCGGGGAGTGCGGTGCGGGCGGGATCAGTTGCGGTCCTGGGTGAGTGTGGCCCAGAGCCCGTAGCCGTGCATGGCCTGGACGTCCCGCTCCATCTCCTCACGGCTACCGCTGGAGACGACGGCACGACCCTTGTGGTGCACGTCGAGCATGAGCTTGTGGGCCTTGTCCTTGGAGTAGCCGAAGTACGCCTGGAAGACGTACGTCACGTAGCTCATGAGGTTGACGGGGTCGTTGTGCACCAGCGTCACCCAGGGGACGTCGGGCTCGGGGACGGCGAAGGTCTCTTCGGCCGACTCGGGACGTTCGATTTCTACGGGGGAAGCGACGCTCACCCCTCCCATGCTGCCACTCGACGGGGCACCGCGCACAAACCGACCCACATCTCGTCACTCTGACGAGATGTGGAGTAGCATCCCTGCCATGAACTCAGCGGACCTGGGGCGACGGGTGGGAGTGCCGTCGACCGCACTCTTCACCGACCAGTACGAACTCACGATGGTGCAGGCGGCCCTCAAGGCGGGCACCGCCGACCGGCGCTCCGTCTTCGAGGCGTTCACCCGGCGGCTGCCCGAGGGGCGGCGCTACGGCGTCCTCGCCGGGACCGGGCGCGTACTGGACGCCGTGGAGAACTTCCACTTCGACGACGAGATGATCGCGTTCCTGCGCCAGCAGGAGATCGTGGACGAGCGGACGCTCGCCTGGCTGGCGGACTTCCGCTTCAGCGGTGACGTCTGGGGCTACCCGGAGGGCGAGGTCTACTTCCCCGGTTCGCCGGTGCTCCGGGTGGAGGGTTCCTTCGCCGAGTGCGTGCTGCTGGAGACGGTGGTGCTGTCGATCCTCAACCACGACTCCGCCATCGCCGCCGCCGCGTCCCGGATGTCGGCCGCCGCCGGCGGCAGGAACCTCATCGAGATGGGCGCGCGCCGCACCCACGAGCTGGCGGCGGTCGCGTCCGCCCGCGCCGCGTACGTGGGCGGATTCCACACCACCTCCGACCTGGCGGCGGGCTTCCGCTACGGCATCCCGACCGTGGGCACCAGCGCGCACGCCTTCACCCTGCTGCACGACACCGAGCGGGACGCCTTCCGCGCGCAGGTGGATTCGCTGGGCCGGGGCACCACGCTGCTGGTGGACACCTACGACGTCGCCGAGGCGGTCCGTACGGCCGTGGACATCGCCGGACCCGAGCTGGGGGCCGTACGCATCGACTCCGGGGACCTGCTGCTGGTCGCGCACCGGGTGCGGCAGCAGCTGGACGAGCTGGGGGCGACGGAGACCAGGATCGTGGTCACCTCGGACCTGGACGAGTACGCCATCGCCTCGCTGGCCGCCGCCCCGGTGGACGCGTACGGGGTGGGCACGCAGCTGGTCACCGGCAGCGGCAGTCCGACCTGCTCGATGGTCTACAAGCTGGTGGCGCGTGCCGCGTCCGCCGATCCGGCCGATCCGCTGCTGCCGGTGGCGAAGAAGTCGATGGGCGCCAAGTCGTCGATGGGCGGCCGCAAGTGGGCGGCCCGCCGGGTGGACGCGCGGGGCGTCGCCGAGGCCGAGGTGATCGGTACCGGCCCCGTGCCCGCGGAGCTGGCCGAGCGGCAGCTGCTGGTGGAGCTGGTGCGCGGCGGCGAGGTGGTGGCCCGGGAGTCGCTGGAGGCGGCGCGCGAGCGGCACATCGCGGCGCGCGCGGCGCTCCCGATGTCGGCGCTGCAGCTGTCCCGGGGCGAGCCGGTGCTGCCGACCGAGTACGTCTGAGCGACGGTCGGCCGGTCCGTACCGGAGGGCGCCAACGCCTCCCGGGCCCGCGCCGGATCGCTCAGGGTGTGTCCGGCAGATCTTGACCGGGTCCGCCGGACACACCCTAGGCTCGGTGCTCGGTACCCACCCCCAGCCCCGTCATCCGCTCCCCCACCGAAGGACACCCGCCATGCACCGCGCGTTGATCGTCGTGGACGTTCAGAACGATTTCTGTGAGGGCGGCAGCCTCGCCGTGGCCGGCGGTGCCGATGTCGCCGCCGCGATCACCGACCTGATCGGTGAGGCCCAGGCCGGTTACCGCCATGTGGTGGCCACCCGTGACCACCACGTCGACCCGGGCGACCACTTCTCCGCCACACCCGACTTCGAGCACTCGTGGCCGGTGCACTGCGTGGCCGGTACGGAGGGCGTGGGCTTCCACCCGAACTTCGCGCCCGCCGTGGCCTCCGGGGCGATCGACGCGGTGTTCGACAAAGGGGCGTACGCGGCGGCGTACAGCGGTTTCGAGGGGCTCGACGAGAACGAGGTGGGGCTGGCCCAGTGGCTCCGGGACCACGGGGTCACCGAGGTCGACGTGGTCGGCATCGCCACCGATCACTGCGTGCGGGCGACCGCGCTGGACGCCGCCCGCGAGGGCTTCACCACCCACGTCCTGCTGGACCTGACGGCGGGTGTCGCGGCGCCCACCACCGTGCGGGCCCTGGAGGACCTCCGCGCGGCGGGTGTGGAACTGTCCGGCGAACCGGTCGTCGCCCGGCCCGAGTGAGCCCCGGCCCCGGCCCGCCGGGCGCGGCCCACACGGCCCGCACGGCCTACGCGGCGGGCTCGGCCGGGCCCGGGTGTCCGGCCGGGGCCATCAGGGCCCGTATCGGGTGCCAGAGCTCCTGGGCCGCCTGCGGGGCGTCCCGCCAGAGCAGGCCGTCCGGGTGGTGCAGCACGGCGGTGATCTCGTCCGGGGTGGGCGGCTGGGCATTGCCCCGGAGGTAGACCGCGCGCAACCCGAGGTTGCGCAGCCGGGTGAGGGCGCGGGCCCGGTTCACCGCGTGGACGAGTACGCGTACGGGGGCGCCGGGACGGGCCCCGTGGGGCGGACGGGCCAGGGTGAGTGCCACCACCACCGAGCCGTCCGGCAATCTGCTGAATCCTCCGCCTGCCATGGTTCGCGCTCCCCCGTGAGACGTCGTGTCAATAAGGATCGGAATAAGAGGCACCTAAACACGATCGGCCGCCGTCCGCTAGGGGACGACGGCCGATCATGGTTTGACCTGCGGTGATGCAAATTACTTGGTCGAGGGGCCGACCTTCACGGTGATCGTCGAGCCGCTGAGAGGCTCGTCGACGATGGTGAGGCGCGTGTTGGTGTCAGCGACCTTCACGCTTCCGGTCGGGTTCTCCGCGTACCAGTAGGTGCCCTTGTGGTCGTCGAAGAGCGGGACGCCGAGGGTCGGCTTGATCTTCAGTGCCACGTCGGCGTTGTGCAGCGTGAACCCCTGGTTGGGGTACCAGCTGAACGGCGCGTCGAACGGCTGGATCTTGTTCCGCAGGATCGTTCCGTCGGTCCACTTGAGCGGCTTGGCGTGCGAGTCCACCGGCAGGATGAGACCCGAGCCCGGGTGGGCGGAGGTGTTGTTGTCGGCCTGCGAGGTGTCCCAGAGCCAGACCATCAGGCCGTTCTGGTACGAGTAGTGCTCGACCCAGTCCGGGCGGGTGGTGGTGAAGCCGAAGTTGTACGGGCCGACCTTGAGGGTCTCGTCGTACGAGGTGTACTGGCGGTTCTCCGCGATGTAGTACTGCGGGTAGTCGTTGGTGAACGACCCGCCGATCCGCGAGAAGCCCTTCGACGTCCAGCCGTTGTCGTCGCCCTCGGCGTCGTCCGAGAAGATGACGGCGCCGTCGGCGCTGATGGTGAGGGCGTCGGCGGTGAAGCCCTTGCCCGCCACCCCGCCGTCCGAGGCGTAGCGGAAGCGGAGGTCGATCTTCTTGCCCGCGTAGGCGTCGAGCGGGTACGAGAGCTTCTTGTACACGCCGGACGCGTCGGTCAGGGCCGGCTTGTCGCTGGCGTCGCGCGGCAGCTCCTTGCCGTCGGCCGTGCCGTCGATCGCGGTCCAGTTGGCGCCGCCGTCGGTGGACACCTCGGTGTAGAGGTAGTCGTACTCGGCCTCGATGTCGTACCAGCCCGAGAGGTCGAGCGAGGCGGACGTCTTGCCGGTGAGGTCGACCGAACGGGTCAGCGTGTTCGACAGGTTGTCGCCGCTGCCGCTCCACCACTGCTTGGCGCCCTGGGCGGGCGTGACGACGGTGGTCGTGACCTCCTTGTCGGGGAGGTTGACGACCAGCGCCTGCTTGTTGGCGGTGTTGTACTCCGAAACGCCGAGCTTGTGCGTGGAGTTGGTGGCGGCCTTCGCCGTGTCGTAGTTCAGCCAGCCGAGTTGCAGCTTGTCCCAGGCGGTCATGTCGCCGGGGGTGTCGCCGATCTCGCCCTGGCCCCGGCCGAGCCAGGAGCCGGCCGACATCAGGGACCAGAAGCCGACCGAGTTCTCGCCGCCGCCGGAGGTGTCGTAGAGGTCCGGCAGACCGAGGTCGTGGGCGTACTCGTGGGCGAAGACGCCCAGTCCGCCGTTCTCGGGCTGGACGGTGTAGTCGCCGACCCAGATGCCGGTGTCGCCGATCTGCGCGCCACCCGCCTTGTTGCCGGTCGGACCGGTCGCCCCGGCGTTGGTGCCGTACGCGTACCAGCGGTGCGCCCAGATGGCGTTCTCGCCCTGGACACCGCCGCCCGCCGACTCGTCCTCGCCGGCGTGGACCATCTGGAAGTGGTCGATGTAGCCGTCGGGCTCGTTGAAGTTGCCGTCGGCGTCGTAGTCGTAGCGGTCCCACTGGTCGTACTGGGCCAGGTCGGCCTTGATCTGCTCCGTGGTGGAGCCCTTGGCCTTCTGGTCCGCGGTCCAGGCGTTGACCCCGTCGCGGACGGCGTCCCACACGCTGGCGCAGCTGCTGGCCCCGCAGTAGTTGGAGCCGTAACGAGCCTCGTTGTAAGGGATCTTGACCCAGTCGGAGACCTCGCCGTTGACCGAGTAGCGGCCGGAGGAGGTCTTCTCGTAGTACTTGGTCAGCGAGTTGGAGGACGCGCTGGTGCCGAAGTACAGCTCCTGGAAGTGCGCCTGGTTGTAATCGGCCTGCCAGGCGGTGCTGTTGTCCTTCTTCGGGTCGGGCTGGGCGATCTGGTTGTGCGCCGGACCCGGCGTACCGCCGAACTTGACGACCGGCGCCTCGGGTCCGGAGCCGTCCGGGTCGAAGAGGGTCGTGTTGTCCACCTGGTCACCGAACTCGACCAGGATGGTGAAGATCTTGTCGGTCTTCTCACGGCCGAGCTCGACGTACTTCTTGTTGTCGAGCTTGACGACCTTGGAACCGTTGCGGTCGGTCACCTTCTTGTCGCCCGAGATGACCTGCTCCAGAGCAGCCTGGCGCTCGCTGTTCTGCTTCTCGCTGAACGGGCCTTCGAGGTTGTGGTCCTCGGCCTTCTCCGGAGCCGGGTCGTGGCTCTCGGCGATGGACGTGCCTGTCGATGTCGTCGGCTGGGCCGCCTGCGCGACGAAGAACGTCGACGCGGTGGCCGCACTCGTGGCCATGGCCACGACAACCGCGGCAGCGCGGAGGCCGCTTCTCTTACTGGTCACCTGATGTCCTCCCCGGGCGTTCGCGTACGCGGCCAGGGGGTGGTTGGGGGCCGCGCGCACGTGGACGCGTCACAAGTGACGACATTCGATCGGAGTTGCTGGAGAAAAGACAGATCTTGACTTGTACCGGCCAAGTGCACTATGCAGGAGCCGCCTTCCGGTATCCGGACAATCGATGTTCGGCCAACCGGCGCGTCGTTCGAACGCATGGGCACATGTCGTGAGCCAATGCGCCCCCTGTGCACCGGCGTTGGGGGGTTAGGTCATGCTTATCCGTGGCCCGTACGGGCATCCACCGTCGTAGAGCCGTCCCCACGTGCGGGCGGGCCCTCATCCGACGACCTCCAGGACGGATACCGCCATGCCGCGTCCGACTGCCGCTCAACTCGCCTACGGTTGCGCCACCGTCGTCCTCGTCACTGTCGCCCTGCTGCTGGTGTCCGGCGCCTCGTCGTCGGCCGCCGTGGGCGCCGTCTGCCTCGCGGCGCTGGCGCTGGGGGTACTGGTGGCGGTGACCGCCCCCACGCTCCGCCGGTCCGGGGGGCCGGTCCCGGCCGGTGCTCCCCGTCCGTACCGGGCCACCGACCGCACGCCCCAGGAGGGCGAGGCCGCCGAGGAGCGCGTCGGCCAGCGCGTGCGGCGCTGAACCCGCGCGCCCCGGCCTCTCGCGCGCGGGCGGCGCACCGCTCAGCCGGCACTGACCACGACCGTCTTGGCCGCCTTGTCCTGCAGGCCCTGCCGGTACGGCTTGTCCGTGAACATCAGCACGATGTTGATCAGCCACCACAGGCACGGGCAGCACAGCAGCGCCGGGAGCCAGAGCACGACCGCCCGCATCAGCGAGGCGTTGGTGCTGGGCACGCTGCCGTCGCTCAGCATCGCGACGCGCAGCTTCAGCAGCCTCTTGCCGAGGGTGCGGCCGTCCTTGTGCGTGAAGTAGGTGTCGTACCCGACGTAGCAGACCAACGCGATCAGTGACCAGATCAGCTGGTGCCCGCTGTACGTGTTGGTGACGGCGTTGCCCACGTCGCTGTCGCCGTTGTCCGAGGTGACGTCGACCGCGCCGCCGAAGGGCAGCGAGATCAGGTAGAGCGGGATCGAGATGATCAGGAAGTCGATCAGCCGCGCCAGGATACGCACCCCGGGCGCGCCGAGCGGCGGCATCCCCGCGAGCGGGTCCGCGCCGCCGTACGGGCCGCCGCCGTACGGTCCCGGATCGTAGGGCGGTGGGGGCGGGGGCGGCGGAGGCGCTTTGTCGTACGGCGAGCCCGACGACGGCGGTGGGTCCTGGGGCTTCTTGAGGAACGGATCGTCGTCCTCGGGCGGCTGGCCGGGCGTCGGCGCGTCGTTGCTCATGCGGGCAGTGCACCCCGGCCCGCACCACCCCGCAACGGCTCAGGTGCTTTTGAGTGACGGGCCGTCAGCCGACCGGGCCGTCAGCCGACCGGGGCGGGCGACGGCCCGGCACCCGGGACCTCACCCGCCCCCAGGTGACAGGCGGTCAGCCCGCCACGAAGGTACGGGCCGCCTTGTCGTGCCAGCACTGGCGCCACGGGCGGTCGAACAGGCACCACGCGGCATCGAGCACACCGATCACCAGCAGCCCGAGGAGACCGTGGACGAGCCAACGCCGCAGCGCGGCACCCAGGGTGGGCACGTCCTGGGACTCGACGTCGCGCACCTGGATGCCGAGGAGCTTCTTGCCGAGCGTCCGGCCCCACTTCGCGGTGGGCAGGGCCTCCAGCAGGAAACCGACGACGAGGAAGGTGGCGAGGACCGCGCCGAGCTGTCCGGCGGTGGTGGAGTCCAGCAGATGGACCGTCACCGTGCGGCCGGAGAGCTTCGCGGCCTCGATCTTGGCGTCCATGTGGTCGATCGCCGCGGTGACCAGCGGCAACCCCACCGCGCCGACCAGCGCGCCCAGCACCACGGTGTCCAGGACCCGGGCGACGAACCGCCGGCCGAGCCCGGCGGGCCGGCCCGCGGACTGGGCGCGGGCCATCTGCTGGAACGGGTCGTCCACCGGCGGCTTCCACGGCACGACCGGCTGGTCCGCAGCTTGCGGCCCGGCGGAGGCGGGGCCGCCGAAGGAGCCGGCCGGGGGCGGCGCCTGCTGGGCGGCCTGCGGCTGCTGGTACCCCTGCGGGGAGTGCGGCGCCTGCCGGGCCTGCTGCGGAGTCCGGGCTTGCTGCGGAGGCTGGACCTGCTGCGGAGGCTGGACCTGCTGCGGAGGCTGCGCTTGCTGCGGAGGCTGGGCCTGCTGCGGACGGCCCCAGGAGGCAGCGCCCTGGCCGGGGCCGGGCTGCGCGCCCGGGGCACCGAAGGGGTCGCGTACGGGAGCGGGGCCCTGCTGTACGGGCCGCTGCCGCTGGGGACCGGCGGGCGGCTGGTACGGGGACGGGGCGGGGGCGCGCTGCACATCGCCCCGCAGGCCCGGGGGACCGAGCGGCCCCTGGTGGAGCAGG
>NZ_JBSFVR010000250.1:0-11072 GCF_053592415.1 Streptomyces sp. NPDC002690
CACGAATCCCTCGATGAGTCCCGACCGGGCGGGATCTTGTGACGTCCACGAGAGCTACTCGCGAACTGTCGTCTGTGGACCTGTGGGGATTTGAACCCCAGACCCCCTCGATGCGAACGAGGTGCGCTACCAGACTGCGCCACAGGCCCTTGCGACGAGTGAAACTCTAGCACCCTCCAGGGGGTGCTTGGAAATCCGTTCCCCGCTGGTCAGGGGTGTCGGGGTTCCGGAGGTCCCCCGGCTCGGACGCCGCCGGGCGGGAGGCCGGTCCCGCGGCCGTCATTCGTTGGCGGCACGGGGTCGGTCCTCCTCGTCGTCGTACTGGTCGAAGAGCGGGGTGCGGCCCCGGTCGCGGGTGCGGCGGGCGTCGGGCCGGCGGCGGGGGGTCTGGTCCACGTCCGGGACGGCCGGGTCCGGCAGGGCGGGCTCGGCGGTGCTGGAGCGGGCGGCGCTCCAGGTCTCCGGGTCGTTGACCTCGACGCCGCCGGAGGCACGCGGGGCGACGGGGGCGGTGACGTACGTCGGCAGCGGTACGGGGACCGGCTCCCAGCTGTCGCCCTGGACCCGGCCGCGCTCGCGTTGCTGGTCCACCCACTCCGCGTGGTCCGTCTGCTCGACGAGCGCCCGGCGGCCGGCCTCCTGAGGAGAGACGGCCGGTACGGGAACCGGGTCGGCCGGATGGTGCGCCTCGGGCTCTTCGTCCGGCTCGACCGCGGGCACCGCCTGCTGGTGGCGGCGGGGGCGGTTCTCGCGCAGGCGCTGCGCCGCGTCCTCGGCCCGGCGGCGGTCCATGGTGAAGACGAACCGCCTCCGCTCCTGGGCACGCAGGTGCACGATGTAGGCGCTGAGCATCACCGCGGGTGCGGCGGGGGCCCAGAGGAAGGCGAGGCCGCCGACCGCCGCGACGATCGCGCCGGCGGTGAAGACGAGGAACAGGACGCTGGTGGTACGCCGGCGCCGGGCCAGCACCTGGGACCGCTGGGCGCGACGGACGCGTTCGGCGTCCTCGGCCCCGCCCCGGGCGCGCTGCGCCGACGGCGCGGACTGTGCGACGCGCTGCTCGGGAGGCCGCCCGGCGGACGGGCGTTGCGCCGCCGGGCGGCTGCGGGGGTCGCTCCGCTCGTGTGCGGAATGGGCCGGGTGCGCCGGGTGCTCCACCGCCGGGCGTCCGGACGCGCGCTCGGGAGCGTGCGCCGGATCGAGAATCCTGGCTTCGGTGTGCGCCCCGGGCGCGGCGAAGGCCCGGACGTCGACGGACTCCATCCGGTCCGTCTCGGCGTCCGGGTCGACGACCGGTTCCGCCTCCTCGGCGCCACGCTCCCGCAACCCCTTGGCGTAACGACGCTCCATCGCCGCCCGTCCGGACAGCAGCCGGATGGCGGTGCTGAAGCGTTCCGTCGGACGCGCTTCGTTGAGTTCGTCCTGCCTTCGGAGCCACATCGGCACCAAGTAGGCGGCCCAGGCCCCGACGATGACTGCGTAGATGAGGCCGCTGCTGCTCACGCTCACACCGTAGAGGGGTTTGCACGGCGGCATCCGCCAATTGCCACGGTGTGTCGCACGATCAGGCTGATATCACGGGCCTTTTTTGTGATTGTTCAGACCAACGAGTGACGCCGCCGGTGCTTAATGCGACGACAAGGCGTTTATTTCGAACATGCATTTGATTTATGGGGATGGGCGGCGCGTTCCCGGTCTCGACTGGTGCCAGCGCCGGAGCAGCCCGTCCGCCGCCTCCTCCGACGTGAGCGCGTAGACGAGGTGGTCCCGCCAGGCGCCGTCGATGTGCAGATAGCGGGGCCGCAACCCTTCCTCGCGGAATCCGAGTTTCTCCACGACCCGGCGGCTCGGCCCGTTCTCGGGGCGAATGCAGACCTCGATACGGTGCAGCCCGACGCGGCGGAAACAATGGTCGGCGGCGAGAGCCACCGCGGTGGGCATGACGCCCCGGCCCGCGACGTCCTGGTCGACCCAGTAACCGATGTGCGCCGAGCACATCGAGCCCCAGGTGACGCCCGCGACGGTCAACTGGCCGACGAGACGGCCCTCGTACTCGATCGCGAACGGCAGCATCCGGCCGGCTCTCGCCTCGGCGCGCAGGTGCCGGACCATCTGCCGGTACGTGGGCCGGCGGATCACGGGGCCGCCGGGGACGGGCGGCGGGACGGTGGCCTCCCAGGGGCGGAGCCAGTCCCGGTTGCGGCGGTTGACCTCGCGCCAGACGTTCTGATCCCGCAGGCGTATCGGCCGCAACGTCACCTCGCCGTCCTTCAGGAGCACCGGCCAGAGGTGCGCGTTCAGGACGGGCTCCCGGGCAGGGGGTGGTCGCCACCGCGCAACTGGTCGACGGCGTGCGTGACGATCCGGCCGAGGACGGCGAGCCCGTCGCGCACCCCGCCGGTCGAGCCGGGCAGGTTCACGATCAGCGTGCGCCCGGCGACCCCGGCGAGCCCCCGGGAGAGCGCGGCGGTCGGCACTGCGTCCCGGTTCTCGGCGCGGATGGCCTCCGGGATGCCGGGCACCTCGTGGTCCAGCACCCTGCGGGTCATCTCCGGGGTGAGGTCGGTGGGCGAGATGCCGGTGCCGCCGGTGGTCAGGATGACGTCGTATCCGCCCGCGATCCCGGCGCGCAGCGACAGCTCCACCGGCTCGCCGTCCGGCACGACCAGCGGTCCGTCCGTGGCGAAGCCGAGGCCGGTGAGTCCGTCCACGAGGATCGGGCCGCCCTTGTCGGCGTAGACGCCTGCGGCGGCGCGGTTCGAGGCGGTGATGACGAGGGCGGTGTACGGGGCCGGTCCGGAGCCCTCGGACGGGCCGCTGCCGGAAGCCGGGGAACCTGAGGCCGGGGAATCTGAGGCCGGGGAACCTGAGGCCGGGAAGCCGGAGGCGCTCACGCGTCCGCTCCCGTCGGCGCCGGGCGCATCCAGTCGCCGGACTTGCCGCCGGACTTGGCCTCGACCCGTACGTCGGTGATGACGGCGCCCTTGTCGACGGCCTTCACCATGTCGATCACCGTGAGCGCGGCGACCGTGACCGCCGTCAGCGCCTCCATCTCGACGCCGGTGCGGTCCGTGGTCTTCACCGTGGCGCTGATCTCGACGGCGTCGTCCGCCACGCTCAGTTCGACCTCGACGCCGGAGACCGCGAGCGGGTGGCAGAGCGGGATGAGGTCGGGGGTGCGCTTGGCCCCCATGATCCCGGCGATCCGCGCGGTCGCGAGGGCGTCGCCCTTGGGCACTCCCTCGCCCCGCAGCAGTTCGATCACCCGCGGCGAGACGAGGACCCGGCCGCCGGCCCGGGCGACGCGCGCCGTGACGTCCTTCGCCGAGACGTCGACCATGCGGGCCGCGCCCGCCTCGTCGATGTGCGTCAGCCTGTTCTGCGTACTCAACTCACTCCGCCTAGCGGTAGGGCGCCGTTCGCCCGCCGGACCGGAGTTCGGGCCGGGGGCCCGGGGTACGTCCCCCGGTGAGGCAGCGGCAGACACCGTACCGCCACCGCGCCCGTCTCAGCGGAGCAGGACCACTTCGGTCTCCGTGCCGGGCTCCAGGGTGGTGACGTCCTCCGGCACCACGATCAGCGCGTCCGCCCGCGCCAGTGCGGCGATCAGGTGCGAACCGGAGCCGCCCACCGGGACGACGGTGCCCGACACCTCGTCGTAGGTGCCGCGCAGGAACTGGCGCTTCCCGGCCGGGGAGGTGAGCGCCTCAAAGGTGGTGAGGGCGGCGCGGACGGTGGGCCGGTGCACCTCTTCGAGGCCCATCAGCGCGCGGATCGCCGGGCGGACGAAGAGTTCGAAGGAGACGTAGGCGGAGACCGGGTTGCCCGGGAGGGCCAGCAGCGGGGTGTGGTCGTGGCCGATGGAGCCGAAGCCCTGGGGCTTGCCGGGCTGCATGGCGAGCGTGCGGAAGTCGATGCCGCCACCGGGCTCGTCCTCGTCACCGACCGAGGAGAGCGCCTCCTTGACGACGTCGTACGC
The DNA here is from genome assembly GCF_053592415.1 of Streptomyces sp. NPDC002690. Classification (NCBI taxonomy): domain Bacteria; kingdom Bacillati; phylum Actinomycetota; class Actinomycetes; order Kitasatosporales; family Streptomycetaceae; genus Streptomyces; species Streptomyces sp. NPDC002690. The sequence continues at coordinate 3,980 of NZ_JBSFVR010000250.1, forward strand.
GCCCACGCTGACGCCTCCGGTGGTGACCACCAGGTCGGCCCGGATGAGCTGGTCCTCGATCGTGGTGCGCAGCGTCTCGGCGTCGTCGGTGACCGCGCCCACCCGGTAGGCGATGGCACCGGCGTCGCGGGCGGCGGCGGTGAGCGCGTAGCTGTTGGAGTCGTAGATCTGGCCGCCCGCCAACTCTTCTCCGGGCTGGACGAGTTCGCTGCCGGTGGAGACGACGACCACGCGGGGGCGGGGGCGGACCTTGACCGTGGCGCGGCCGATCGCGGCGAGCAGACCGATCTGCGGCGGGCCGAGGACCGACCCGGCCGCGAGGGCCAGGTCGCCCGGCTTCACGTCGCTGCCGGAGGCCCGGACGTGGGCACGGGCCTCGGCGGCGCGGTACACCCGGACCTCACCGCTCGCGCCCTGAGGGGCATCCCGGTGGGAGCGCATGGTGGAGGCGGGGCCCTCGCCCGTACCGCCGTCCGTCCATTCGACGGGGACCACGGCCTCGGCGCCCTCGGGCAGCGGGGCGCCGGTCATGACGCGGGCGGCCTGGCCGGGGCCGACCACCCCGCCGTCGGGGAGCCCGTCACTGCCGGCCGCCACGTCGCCGACGACGGTGAGCACCGAGGGGAACTCCTCGCTCGCCCCGGTGACGTCGGCGACCCGGACCGCGTAGCCGTCCATGGAGCTGTTGTCGAAGGGGGGGAGCGCGATCCGCACGACGACGTCCTCGACGAGCACGCACCCTTGGGCGTCGGCCAGTTGCAGCTCGATGGGTTCGAGCGGCTTCACCGCGCCCAGGATGTCGGCGAGGTGCTCGTCGACCGACCAGATCGTGCTGCTCACAGTGCTACATCTCCTCGTTGACATAACGGCGGAGCCAGGTACGGAAGTCCGGGCCCAGGTCCTCGCGTTCGCATGCGAGCCGGACGATGGCCCGAAGGTAGTCGCCCCGGTCGCCGGTGTCGTAGCGGCGCCCCTTGAAGACGACGCCGTGCACGGGCCCGCCGATCTTCTCGTCGGCGGCGAGCAGCTGGAGGGCGTCGGTGAGCTGGATCTCGCCGCCCCGGCCGGGCTCGGTCCGTCGGAGTATGTCGAAGACGGCGGGGTCGAGCACGTACCGGCCGATGATGGCGAGGTTGCTGGGCGCGTCGGCAGGGTCGGGCTTCTCCACCAGGCCGGTGACCCGGACCACGCCGTCGGCGACGGTGTCGTCCACCGCGGCGCAGCCGTACATGTGGATCTGCGCCGGGTCGACCTCCATCAGCGCGACGACGCTGCCGCCCTCGCGTTCCTGGACCTCCACCATGCGCGCCAGCAGCGCGTCGCGCGGGTCGATCAGGTCGTCGCCGAGGAGGACCGCGAACGGCTGGTCGCCGACGTGCGGGGCGGCGCAGAGCACGGCGTGGCCGAGGCCGCGGGGGTCGCCCTGGCGGACGTAGTGCATGGTGGCGAGGTCGCTGGACTCCTGTACCTTCTGGAGGCGTTCGGCATCGCCCTTGCGGGTGAGCGCGGATTCCAGCTCGTAGTTCCGGTCGAAGTGGTCTTCCAGCGGACGCTTGTTGCGTCCGGTGATCATCAGTACGTCGGAGAGGCCCGCGGTGACGGCTTCTTCGACGACGTACTGGATGGCCGGCTTGTCGACGACGGGCAGCATCTCCTTGGGAGTGGCCTTGGTGGCCGGCAGGAAGCGGGTGCCCAGACCCGCGGCCGGAATGACGGCCTTGCTGATCCTGGGTGTCGACTCATTCATGCGCTGAACCATAACGGTTGCGTACGAACGGACGATGATCCACTGGTTAACTTTGTGGTCATACGTACCCGTATGAGAAAAGTGTGAGCTTCCTATGACCTGTGAGCCGGCTGACGCGGCGGCCGACACGCCGTCCCTGAAGGCTTCCCTGCGGCGCGAGCTCCTCGCCGCACGGGCGGCGTTGACCCCTGGGGAACTGGCGGACTCCGCCGCCGCCCTGGCCCGTAGCGCGCTCACCCTGCCCGAACTCTCCGGCGCCCGGACCGTCGCCGCCTATGTGTCGGTGGGGCGCGAGCCGGGTACCCGCGCGCTGCTCGACGCGCTGCGCGACCGCGGCGTACGCGTCCTGCTGCCGGTGCTGTTGCCCGGAAACGACCTGGACTGGGCGGTGTACGAGGGCCCGGACCGGCTGCTGAGGGCGGGGCGCGGGCTCCTCGAACCCGACGGCCCGCGGCTCGGCCCCGCGGCCGTCCTCGACGCCGGCACGGTGCTGCTGCCCGGCCTCGCGACCGACACCCGCGGCATGCGGCTCGGCCGGGGCGGCGGCAGTTACGACCGGGTGCTGGCCCGGCTCGCCGCGGCGGGGGCGCATCCCGCGCTGGTGGTGCTGCTGTACGACGACGAGGTGGTCGCGCGGGTTCCGGCGGAACCGCACGACCACCCCGTGGACGCCGTCGTCACTCCGGCCGGAACGCGCCGCTTCGGCCGGTGACCGGCCGCCGCGCGCTCCGGCCCGGGGTCAGCCGGTGGCCGCCGCCGGCTTGAGGGTCAGCGTGTCGGCCGTCGAGGCGGTGACCGCGTCGGCGCCGAAGGACCAGTCGAGCAGTTCGCCGTTGACCCACTTGTCCGTCTGGTCGGTGTAGTGCGCGCTGAACGCGTGCCCCGAGGCGCCGGTGAGGTTGATCCAGCGGGACTTGTCCCAGTCGCCGACGTTCACCACCATCCGCATCGACGGCACCCAGATGACGTCGTAGCCGCCGGCCGCGTTCCAGCCGGTGGCGTCGACCGCCGCCTCGCCGCCGCCGAGGTTCCACGGACCGCGGTTCAGGGCCTTCTGGAGCAGGCCGGGACCGGAGGTGCCGAGGGTCTGGTTCTTCAGCGTCAGCTGGTGCAGCCGGCCCCAGCTCCAGGTGGAGATGTCCTTGCCGAGCTTGGCGGTCAGCTCCCAGCGGGCGTCGTCCATGGCGCGGGCGAAGAGCTGGTCACGGTTGTCGATGGCCTTCTCGCGGCCCTGGGCGGGCACCTTCCACCAGGCGTTGTCCTTGTCGTCCAGGATCTTGGAGACGACCTCGTTCCAGCGGTCGCCGCCGTCCGGCTGCGCCGAGTCGGCGTCGCGCTGGCCGCATTCGCGGACCAGCTTGTTCTGCTCGTCGACGGGTCCGGTGGAGTCGGCCCGGGTGACGTAGATGCAGTCGCCCTCGACGCGCATCTCCTTGGGCAGCTTGTCGCCGAAGGCCAGCATCAGGATGTTGCGCCAGACGCCGTTGAAGTACGCGGCGGCGGCCGAGTCGGAGTCCTGGGTGTAGTCCCAGCCCTCCAGCAGCTTCTGCGCCTCGCGGACGTCCTTGTCGGCGATGTTGATGCTCAGCAGCTTGGGCACCAGCAGCGCGGCGATCTCGCTGGTGTTGTCCATCTGCATCTTCTGCATGTCGTCGGTCGAGATCTTCTCGCCGCCCTTGATCTTCGACGCGATGAGGTCGTTGATGCGCTGGCTGCGGGTGCCGTAGCCCCAGTCCTTGGTGAGCAGCTCGGGGTACTTCTCGTCCACGACCGCCTGGTTCGCGGTGACGATGTAGCCGCGCTCCGGGTTGTACTCGTACGGCAGCTCGCTGAAGGGGATCGGGTCCTTCTCCCAGCCGTACTTCGAGGACCAGCCGGGCATCGGCATGGTGCCGTCACCGGCCTTGCGGACCGGGATCCAGCCGGGGGCCTGGTAGCCGATGTTGCCCTTCGCCCCCTCGGCGTCCGCGTAGACGAGGTTCTGCGAGGGCACCTCGAAGTGCGCGGCGGCCTTGCGGAAGGACGCGAAGTCGTCGGCGCGGTCCAGCTCGAAGACGGCGTCCATGGAGTGGCCGGGCTGGAGCGCGGTCCACTTCAGCGCGACGGCGTAACCGGAGGCGCGGTCGGGTGCGGCACCGGCGACCGGAGCCTTCTGGCCGACCTTCTCCAGTTCGCTGCTGCGGTCGGAGACCAGGGGGCCGTTGTTGGTCTCGCGGACGGTGATCTTCCGGCTCTTTCCGCCGGCGACCTTGATGGTCTCCTCACGGGTGGTGAAGGGGACCGTCTTGCCGTCGTAGAGGTAACCGTCGGTGGAGACCTTCTCCAGGAAGAGGTCGGTCACGTCGGCGCCGAGGTTGGTGAGCCCCCAGGCGACGTCCTGGTTGTGGCCGATGATCACACCGGGCATGCCCGAGAAGGTGTATCCGGCGGTGTCGTACTGGCACTTCGCCGAGACCTCGCGGCAGTGCAGCCCCATCTGGTACCAGAGCGAGGGCAGCATCGGCGCCAGGTGCGGGTCGTTCGCGAGCAGCGGCTTGCCGGTGGTGGTGTGGTCGCCGGAGACGACCCAGGAGTTCGAGCCGATGCCGTTGCCGTTCGGGCCGAGCAGCGCCGGGATCTCGTCCAGCGTGTCGGAGAGGGCGCCGAGCTGGGTGTTCAGCCCCTCGGTGGCGCCGGCGAGGGTGGAGCCGTCCACGGTGGGGTCGCTCGCCTCGGCGTCCGGGTCGAACTCACCGGTGACGGAGGAGACCGCGCCCTCGCCGACGATCGTCTCGTGCTTGTCGTACGGGTACTCGGGGTACAGGTCCGCGATCTGCTTCGCCGTGAGCCTGCTGGTCATCAGCGAGCGGTCGATCTCGTCCTGCATGTTGCCGCGCAGGTCCCACGCCATCGCCTTCAGCCACGCGACCGAGTCGACCGGGGTCCACTCGGTGGGCTTGTAGTCGTTGGTCAGGTTGAGCGCCGCGTACTCGACGGAGATGTCCTTCCCGTCCTTGCCCTTCAGATACGCGTTGACGCCGTCCGCGTACGCCTGGAGGTTCTTCTTGGTGTCGGCGCTGAGGACCTTGTCGTACTCCTCCTGCGCGACCTTCCGCCAGCCGAGCGTGCGGAGGAAGGAGTCGGTCTCCACCTGACTGGATCCGAACATCTCGGAGAGCCGTCCGGCCGTCATGTGACGGCGGACGTCCATCTCGTAGAAGCGGTCCTGCGCCTGGACGAAGCCCTGGGCGCGGAAGAGATCGGCGTCGGTGTCCGCGTAGACCTGGGGGATGCCGTAGTCGTCGCGCTTGACCTCGACGTCGCCGGTCAGGCCGGGGACCTCGATCGTTCCGGTGGTCTGCGGGTACGAGGCCCGGACCGTGGCGACGGACCAGTACGCGCCGAACCCGACACCCCCGACCAGCGCCAGGACCAGGACGAGCACGAGGAGGCGGGCGCGTCGCCCCTTCTTCCGGCCGGTTTTCTTCGCAGTGGAAGGACCGGCAGAGACGGTTGTGTTGGCGGGCATCGCTGTCCTTCGCGGGGCAGGGTGGTCCTGGGAGTGCAAGGGCAACCATAGGCGCAGCGCCGATCCGACTCGGACGCGGTGGGGGGCTGCGGCCATCCGCACACAGGTCGTACACATAATCGAAGGCGTCAAGAAAACGTTAAAGATTAGGTAAGGTAACGAAGTACCTGCTCGTCGGGAACCTGCCCGGCGGTCGTACGCGGGGAAGGAAGCGCGCCCTGACTGTCCACACGCTCAACGAACTCCTGCTGGTCTCGTCGCTCGTCCTGCTCGTCGCGGTGGCGGCGGTCCGGATCTCGTCACGCAGCGGGCTCCCCAGCCTGCTCCTGTACCTCGGCATCGGCATCGCGCTGGGACAGGACGGCATCTTCGACGTCCAGTTCGACAACGCGGAACTCACCCAGGTGATCGGCTACGCAGCCCTGGTCGTGATCCTCGCCGAGGGCGGACTGGGCACGAAGTGGAAAGAGGTCAGGCCCGCGCTTCCGGCGGCGGCCGTGCTCTCCACCGTGGGCGTGGGCATCAGCGTGGGCGTCACCGCGGCGGGGGCGCACTACCTCGTCGGGCTGGAGTGGAAGCAGGCGCTCATCATCGGCGCGGTCGTGTCCTCGACGGACGCGGCGGCCGTCTTCTCCGTACTCCGCAAGGTGCCGCTGCCCTCCCGGATCACCGGCGTGCTGGAGGCGGAGTCCGGCTTCAACGACGCCCCGGTGGTCATCCTCGTCCTCGCGTTCTCCACGATCGGCCCGGTCGAGCACTGGTACGTCCTGGTCGGCGAGATAGCGCTGGAACTCGCCATCGGCGCGGCCATCGGCCTCGCGGCCGGCTGGCTCGGCGCCTACGCGCTCCGCCACGTCGCACTGCCCGCCTCCGGCCTCTACCCGATCGCCGTGATGGCCATCGCCGTCACGGCGTACGCCGAGGGCGCCATCGCGCACGGCAGCGGGTTCCTCGCCGTCTACCTGGCCGCCATGGTGCTCGGCAACTCCAAACTGCCGCACTGGCCGGCCACCCGGGGCTTCGCCGACGGGCTCGGCTGGCTCGCCCAGATCGGCATGTTCGTCCTGCTCGGCCTGCTCGTCACCCCGCACGACCTGCTCGACGACTTCTGGCCCGCGGTGGTCGTGGGCCTGGTGCTCACCGTGGTGGCCCGGCCCCTCTCGGTCTTCCTGAGCCTGGCACCCTTCCGGCTGCCCAAGCGGGAGAAGACCCTCATGTCGTGGGCGGGACTGCGCGGCGCCGTCCCCATCATCCTCGCCACCATCCCGATGGTGGCCGGCATCGACGGCTCCACCCGGGTCTTCAACATCGTCTTCGTGCTGGTCATCGTCTACACGCTGATCCAGGGCCCGACACTGCCCTGGCTCGCCAAGGCGCTGAAGATCGCCGAGGACCCGTCCGAAGCCGCCGACCTGGGCATCGAGTCCGCCCCCCTGGAGCGGCTGCGCGGGCACCTGCTCTCCGTCGCGATCCCGGCGCGGTCGAAGATGCACGGCGTGGAGGTGGGCGAACTGCGCCTCCCCGCCGGCTCCGCCGTCACGCTGGTGGTCCGGGACGGTACGAGCTTCGTGCCCGCCCCCGCCACCGTGCTGCGGCGCGGCGACGAACTCCTGGTGGTCGCCACCGACCCGGTGCGCGACGCGGCCGAGGCCCGGCTGCGGGCGGTCGGCGAAGGCGGCAAGCTGGCCGGCTGGCTCGGCGCGGGGCAGGGTCCGGGCGGCGCGGTGGACGGCGACGCCGTGGTGCCGGATGAGCCCGGAGAGGTACTCCTCGTAAGCGTCGATCGCCGCCTCGGACTTGTCGATGTCCTCGCTGAGCCGGCCGAAGCGGCTGAACCA
>NZ_JBSFVR010000251.1:0-11059 GCF_053592415.1 Streptomyces sp. NPDC002690
GGAGGGCGGTTCCTCCTGCCGCTCCGCGGCCAGCCGCTGCGTCGTCAGCAGCACCAGCCCGGCCGCCGCGAGCACACCGCTCGCCAGCGCCAGCAGGGTGCCCACCAGCCCGAAGCGGAAGTGCTCCCCGAACAGCGTGAGCCCGACCACCGCGGCCACCACCGGGTTCACCACCGTCACCGTGGCCAGCGGCGCGGTCAGCCCCGCACCCCGGTACGCCGCCTGGGACAGCAGCAGCCCCGCGGCGGCGAACACCGCGATCACCACCAGCGACGGCAGCCCCTCCCCGAGCGCGCCCGACGTCCACTCCACCGCGACCGTCTTCGTGAAGACCGAGGCCATCCCGAACGCCACCCCCGCACCGGTCGCCAGCACCACGCTGCGCATCATCGGGCGCTGCGCACCCGGGGCGTGGGTCGCGAGTCCCGCCTGTCCGGCGGCGTCCGACACCCGCCCCAGCCCCTGACCCGCCAGGAAGAGCGCCGCGACCGCCCCGAAGGTCGCGGTCGCCAGCAGCAGTTGGTCGGCGCCACCCAGCGCGTGCGACTCGGAGCTCCCGGTGAGCGCCAGCAGACCGGCGAGTCCCACCGCCGCCATGACGGCCCCGCGCCACGCGGTGCGCCCCGCCGCCCGTCCGACGAACAGCGCCGCCATCGGCAGCGCGAAGACGATCGTGAGCGCCCCGAGCGGCTGCACGAGACTGAGCGGGCCGTAGGCCAGCGCCACCACGTGCAGCAGCGCCCCCGTGCCGTTGAGCCCCACGGCCGCCCACCAAGCGCCGTTGCGCAGCGGTGCGTACGAGCGCCCGTCGCCGCCGGAGGCCACCCGCTCCTGCACGATCGCCCCGGCCGCGTAGGCGACCGCGGAGACCAGGGACAGCAACACCGAAAGCACGAGGGAACTCATGTGACCACGATGTCCTCCACAAGCCGCCGAGTCGTCGTCCCAGAGAGGGCGATCCGGCGTACTGCCTCCGCAGTACGGGCAGGTGTGCGACGTCCTTCCTTCGACGGTAGCCCTCCTTCCCCGGGGCCGCCGGAGGAGATCCGCACCGCTACCCGGTGTACCCGCAAGGTGACGACGGCTCCACTGACACGTGACGGGGTCTTTCGCGTACGCGCCGCGTGAGTGACCATCAAGGCATGAGGGTCGGACTGCTCACCCGCGAGTATCCCCCCGGCGTGTACGGTGGCGCCGGCGTTCATGTCGAGTTCCTGGCGCGCGAACTACGGCCACTGGTCGATCTCGCCGTGCACGCCTGGGGCGAGCCCGACGGCCGGGAGGACGGTGTGCACTGGCACCGCCCGGCGCTCGGGGACGACGCCAACGACGCGTTGCGCGCGTTCTCGGTGGACCTGTCGATGGCCGCCGCGCTCGGCGACCGCGACCTGGTCCACTCGCACACCTGGTACACCAACCTCGCCGGCCACCTCGCCAAGCTCCAGCACGGCGTCCCGCACGTGGTCACCTGCCACTCGCTGGAACCGCTGCGCCCCTGGAAGGCCGAGCAGCTCGGCGGCGGGTACGCCCTCTCCGGCTGGGCCGAGCGCACCGCCCTCGCCTCCGCCGACGCGGTCGTCGCGGTGTCGCACGGCATGCGCGCCGACATCCTCGCCTGCTACCCGGAGCTCGACGCGGACCGGGTGCGGGTCGTCCACAACGGCATCGACACCCGTCTCTACGCCCCCGACCCCGGCACGGACGTCCTGCACCGCCTCGGCATCGACCCGGACCGGCCGTACGTCCTGTTCGTCGGGCGCATCACCCGCCAGAAGGGCGTCCCCCACCTGCTGCGCGCGGCGCGTCTGCTGGAGCCGGGCACCCAGCTGGTGCTGTGCGCCGGAGCCGCCGACACCCCCGAGCTCGCGGAGGAGTTCCGTCTCGCGTACGAGGAACTGAACGCCGGGCGCAAGGGCGTCCACTGGATCCCACAGATGCTCGACCGGCCCGACATCGTCCAACTCCTCACCCACGCGTCGGTGTTCGTCTGCCCATCGGTGTACGAGCCGCTCGGCATCGTCAACCTGGAGGCGATGGCGTGCGGCACCCCCGTGGTCGCCTCCGCCGTCGGCGGCATCCCCGAGGTGGTGGAAGACGGGCGTACGGGGGTACTCGTCCCCTACGACGAGAAGGCGCCGGACCTCTTCGAACTCCGGCTCGCCGAAGCACTGAACACGGTCGTCGGCGACCGGGCCGCGGCCCGGAGGATGGGTGCGGCCGGACGGCTGCGCGCCGTCGAGGAGTTCGGGTGGGACCGGGTGGCCGGCCGCACGGCGGAGCTGTACCGGGAGATCAGCGCGACGAACAAGTGACGTGACCACCGGCGGAAGCGACCGGGCAGGCGTGACCGGACAGACATGACCGGGCGGGCGTGACCGGACGGACCTGACCGGACAGGTGTGACCGGACAAAGGGGCGGCGATGCGCGGTGGACCTTCGGTGCTCGGAATCGTACTCGCGGGAGGGGAGGGCAAGCGGCTGATGCCGCTCACCACCGACCGGGCCAAACCGGCGGTGACGTTCGGCGGCACGTACCGGCTGGTGGACTTCGTGTTGTCCAGTCTGGTCAACGCGGACGTGCTGCGCATCTGCGTACTGACCCAGTACAAGTCGCACTCGCTGGACCGGCACATCTCCACGACCTGGCGGATGTCCAGTCTGCTGGGCAACTACGTCACCCCGGTGCCCGCACAGCAACGGCTGGGCCCGCGCTGGTACTTGGGCAGCGCGGACGCCATCCTCCAGTCGCTGAACCTGGTCCACGACGAACAGCCGGACTACGTGGCCGTGTTCGGTGCCGACCACGTCTACCGCATGGACCCGCGCCAGATGCTGGCCCAGCACATCGACAACGGGGCGGGTGTCACCGTCGCCGGGATCAAGGTGCCGCGCGCGGAGGCGTCCGCGTTCGGGATCATCACTCCGGGCAGCGACGGCACCCAGGTCGAGAGGTTCCTGGAGAAGCCCACCGACCCGCCCGGCCTGCCCGGCGACCCCGACCGGGTCTTCGCCTCCATGGGCAACTACCTCTTCAGTACGAAGGTCCTGGTGGACGCGTTGCACCGGGACGCCGAAGACCCGCACTCGGTCCACGACATGGGTGGCTCGATCCTGCCGATGCTCACCGCGCGCGGACAGGCCCAGGTCTACGACTTCGACGAGAACCACGTGCCCGGCGAGACGTCCGTGCAACACGGCTACTGGCGCGACGTGGGCACGCTCGACGCCTACTACGACGCCCACATGGACCTGCTCTCCGACAGACCGGCCTTCAGCCTCGACAACCGCCGCTGGCCCATCTACACCCACGCCGGTCCGCTGCCGCCCGCGCGGATCGTGGCCGGCGGGATCGCGAGCGAGTCGGTCATCAGCCCCGGCTGCGTGATCCGAGGCCAGGTCGCCCGGTCGGTACTCTCGCCCGGCGTCGTCGTCGCCGAGGGGGCCGTCGTCCAGGGGTCGGTGCTGCACGACAACGTGCGGGTGGGGCGCGGGGCCATCGTGCGGGGAGCGATCCTCGACAAGAACGTCGACGTGCCCCCCGGAGCGGCGATCGGCGTCAACCAGGAGCGGGACCGGGAGTTCTACACGGTCTCCGGCAACGGTGTCATCGCCCTGGGCAAGGGCCAGCCGGTGCGCTGAGGAGCGGCCCGGCGCGTCCGGGCCGAGCCCGCCGGTCCAGGAGCCGAGGCCTTCGGTGGCCGAGGTTCAGGAGCCGAGCCGGAACTCGGCCCGGATGCGCTTGCCCACCGGAACGGCTTCCGCCGTCACCCGGTCGCAGAGCGCCACCACGATCTCCATGCCGTGCCCGCCGAGCCGCGAGGGGTCGGGGGAGTACAGCACCGGCAGCGCGGTGCTGCTGTCGTAGACCGTGACGCTCACGCGCTCGGCGGTGCCCTCCAGCTCCAGGAGGTACGGGCCGTGGCTGTAGCGGTCCGCGTTGGTGACCAGCTCGCTGACCGTCAGCATCAGATCGCTGCGGGTATGGGTCCCGAGCGGGGCGAACCACTCGGCCGCGAGCCGGTTGAGGAACCGGTCGGCCAGGGCGCGCGCCTGGGCGATGCACCCGGGCTCACCGTCGAAAACCTCCGCCGTGAGCAGTACGTCGGTACAGGGGATGCCCGGTCCGGGTACGTCCGGCAGCGAAGCGGCCTGTTCGTTCATGTGCTCCAGCCAGGGCCCGGCGAGGGAGGTGAGAGTCGTTGTCACGGGAGCCGTCTACCCGGGGCGGGGCATCCCACTCCTGGTGATTTCCGGAAATCCTCTCCCGGGCTCACGTACGCCCCGGAAGCCGTACCACCGTCACGAAGAACTCGTCGATCTGCCGGACCGCCGCGATGAACTGGTCCAGGTCGACCGGCTTGGTGACGTAGGCGTTGGCGTGCAGTTTGTAACTGCGCAGGATGTCCTCCTCGGCGGAGGACGTCGTCAGCACCACCACCGGGATGGTGGCCAGCTCCGCGTCGCTCTTGATCTGCTCCAGCACCTGACGGCCGTCGTACTTCGGCAGATTCAGGTCCAGCAGGATCAGGTCCGGCCGCGGAGCCCCGGCGTGCGGGCCGCGCCGGTAGAGGAAGTCCAGCGCCTCCTGCCCGTCGCGCACCACGTGCAGGGTGTTGCGGATCTTGTTGTCCTCGAACGCCTCGCGCGTCATGAGCTCGTCGCCGGGGTCGTCCTCCACCAGGAGAACCTCGATCGGCTGTACGGAACTGGTCACGTGGCATCTCCCGACGGGGCGGCGAGCAGGGCGGGAGCGAGAAGCTCCGCCGTGGTGTGCGTGGGGGCATCAGGACTGACGGGCAGGGTGAAGTGGATCAGCGTACCCTCACCCGGCTCCGGGTCCAGCCAGATCCGGCCCCCGTGGAACTCGATGATCTTGCGGCAGAGCGAAAGCCCGATGCCGGTGCCGTCGTAAGCGTCCCTGGCGTGCAGCCGCTGGAAGATGATGAACACCTTGTCCGCGAACTCCGGCGCGATGCCGATGCCGTTGTCCGCCACCGTGAAATGCCACAGCTCGTCCTCACGGACGCACCCCACCGTGATCCGGCACCGTACGTCCTCGCGGCGGAACTTCACCGCGTTGCCGATCAGGTTCTGCCACACCATCGCCAGCGTCGTGGAGTCGCCGAGGATCTCGGGCAGCTCTTCCTTCCGGACGATCTCCGCGTCCGCGTCCTCGATCGCCAGCGTCAGATTGGCGAGCGCGCGGTCGAGCCCGCGCTCCATGTCCACCGGCTGCCAGCTCTCGTGCACCCGGCCCACCCGCGAGAAGGTGAGCAGGTCGTTGATGAGCACCTGCATCCGCTTGGCGCCGTCCACCGCGAAGTCGATGTACTGCTTGCCGCGCGCGTCCAAGTCGTTGCCGTAACGCTTCTCCAGCAGCTGGCAGAACGACGCCACCTTGCGCAGCGGCTCCTGGAGGTCGTGCGAGGCCACGTAGGCGAACTGCTCCAGCTCCGCGTTGGAGCGCCGCAGCTCCTCCGTCTGCTCGGCGAGCAGGGTCTCCCGGCTCTGGGACTCCGCGAGCTCGTCCACCAGCCGGACCCGCATGGACTCGACGGCCGTGGCCACCGAGCGCACGTCCGAGGGGCCGGGTACGTCGATCTTCCCCTCGTACGCCCCCGACCTGACCTCGTCCGAGGCGGCCCGCAGCCGGTTCAGCGGCCTGCCGACCACCCGGTGGAAGAGCAGGCTCAGCGCGATGACGGAGGCGAGGAAGCCGGCGATCAGCGCGAAGAGCACCCGGTCGCGGGTCGAGCGGGCGCCGTCGAGCCGCTCGCGGGCGTGGTCGCGGGCCTGGTCCAGGTGATCCTGCTGAATCCCGTAGAGACCGCGCAGCGCGTCGAACTCCGTCTTGCTCTGGAGCAGCGGGGCCGACGCCTCACCGGTGGGACCGCTGGCCCGCACCGCTCCGATCAGCGGCTCGGCCTGCGAGGTGCGCCACTTCTCGGCCGCCGACGCGATCCGGTCCAGGTCACCGGCGTACGGCTGCTCGGATCCGACCAGCTCCCGCACCCGGGCCAGCCGCTCCTTCTCGTCGCGCTGACCCTGTTTGTACGGCTCCAGGAACGAGTCGTCGCCGGTGAGCACGAAGCCCCGGACACCGGTCTCCTGGTTGAGCAGCGCGTTCTGGAGCTGGAAGGAGGCGGAGCGCGCCGGCTGGACCCGGTCGACCAGCTCCGTCGTCCGCGCGGACATCTCGTTGAGGACCACCGCGCCGATCACCAGGCACGTGACCACGACGACGACGAAGCCGCCCAGGATGAGGTGGACCCAGCTCTGCACGGACAGCCGTGAGGCGCCTCCAGCGCGTGTGGGCTTCCTCGTGGAGTCAGCCATCGTTTCCCACCTTTCCCCAGCTCAAATGCAGTACGGCCACGTCGTCGGCGAGCCCGCCGTAGGGCGCCGCCCCGGCGCTGGCCCCCGCCACTAGGGCGTCGATGAACGGCAGGGCCGCCAGCGACGAACAGCCCTGCGCCATCGCGAGGAGCCCCTCCTCGCCGAGGCGGCTGTCGGGGCCCGTACGCCCCTCGAAGAGACCGTCGGTGAAGAGCACCAGACTGCTGTCCGGGCCCAGCGCCAGTTCGCTCTCCGACCAGTGCCGGGCACCCGGCAGCAGCCCGAGCGCCATACCGGTCTCGGGCTCCACCCAGGAGACCGCGTTGCCCTCGCGCAGCAGCAGCCCCGGGTGACCGGCCCGCACGATGCCCACGCTCTTCCCGTCCGGCGGGAAGGTGAGCGTGGTGACCGTCGCGAAGAGGTGCGGGTCGGAACGCTCCGCCACCAGGATCTCTTCCAGAAGACTGGTCTGGTCGAGGGGGCTGGTGCCGCAGAGCACCGCCGTACGCCAGGCCACCCGCAGACACACCCCGAGCGCGGCCTCGGCGGCGCCGTGGCCCGACACGTCGCCTATGACCGCGTGCACCGTGCCGTCCGCGGTCTGCACCACGTCGTAGAAGTCACCGCTCAGCAGCGCGTGGACCCGTCCCGGCTCGTAACGGGCCACCGCCTCGAAGCGGTCGTCCCGCAACAGCGGCACGGGCAGCAGCCCCCGCTCCAGGCGGGCGTTCTCCTGGGCCATCTGCTGGTTGGCCCGCAACGCCGCCGAGGCCCGCTCCACCTGCTTGCGCTGAAGGGCGTAGCGGATCGCACGACCCAGAGTCTCCGGGTCGAGACGGCCCTTGGCCAGATAGTCCTGGGCGCCGTTGGCCACGGCCGAGAGGCCGGTGCCGGCCTCGGTCAGCCCGGTCAGCACCACGATGGCCGCGTCCCTGGACGCCTCCACGATCTGAGTCACGGCGTCGAGCCCGTGCACGTCGGGAAGGTGCAGGTCCAGCAACACACAGACGGGGGTGCGGCAGGTCCGCAGGAACTGTCGTGCCTCCGCCAGCGTCTTGCACCAGGTGAGCGCGGGGTCCAGGTCGCTGTCGGAGAGCATCTCCTCGACCAGGAGGGCGTCCCCGGCATCGTCCTCCACCAGAAGGATCACCGCGTCCATGCCCCATACGGAGCCGTCCGGCGCCGCGACGGCCGTCGTCTGCTGAGCGGGAACCGCGGCGGGTCCCGCCTGACGGACCGGTCCACCCCTCGTGGGCAGCTCGGTCACACTCCACCCCCTCGTAAGGAAGGCGCGGGTCGCCCCGCGCCGTGCCTGGAAGCATAAATGACCCACGCCCGGTGCCGGAGCGCCGGACGTGGGTCACGGGAAGGTCCGCCGGAACCCGTCCGGCGCCCGTTTCCCGGTTATGCCTCGACGGACATCCCGGCCCGCAGCCGCGCCACGATCCGGCTCAGCAGCCGCGACACGTGCATCTGCGAGACGCCCAGCTCGGCACCGATCTGCGCCTGGGTCATCTCCTGCCCGAACCGCATCTGCACGATGCGGCGCTCGCGGTCGTCGAGCTGCTCCAGCAGCGGCGCAAGGGTGTGCAGGTTCTCGACGGTCTCCATGGCGGGGTCGCGCTCGCCCAGCATCTCGGCGTAGGCACGCTGGTCCTGGCCGTCGTCGCTCTCGGAGGACGGGGTGTCGAGCGAACCGGCCGAGTAGCCGTTGGCGGCGACGAGACCCTCGATGATCTCCTCCTCGGAGAGGTCGAGGTGGGCCGACAGCTCCTTCACCGTGGGGTCACGGTCCAGCTGCGAGGAGAGCTGCTCCTTGGCCTTGGCCAGTTCCACGCGCAGCTCCTGGAGCCGGCGCGGCACGTGCACGGACCAGGTGGTGTCGCGGAAGAACCGCTTGATCTCGCCCACGATGTACGGCACCGCGAACGTGGCGAACTCCACCTCGCGCGAGAGGTCGAACCGGTCGATCGCCTTGATCAGACCGATCGTGCCCACCTGGATGATGTCCTCGGTGTCGTCCCCGCCCCGGTTGCGGAACCGTGAGGCGGCGAACCGCACCAGTGAGAGATTCATCTCGATGAGGGTGTTGCGCGCGTACTGGTGCTCGCGGGTGCCCTCCTCCATGGTCTGGAGGCGGTCGAAGAAGATCTTCGACAAAGCCCGCGCATCCTGCGGGGCCACCTTCCCGGCGTCCTCGATCCAGGGCAGTTCGTCCTGGTCGGCCCCCGTACCGACACCGGCAGGTGCCCGCGTTCCCGCCCGGTCGTGCCACGCCGCCGTCGCGGCGCCGGTCCCGGTGGTCCGCAGTGACATCGCCGTCATGGTGTCGCCCTCCCTGTTGCCGTAGCTGTCGGTCCGGCGTCTGCCCGGGGATCGGCGACTCATGCCTGCCGATTTCAGAAAGTTTCGCGGAGATCCCGTCGGCACGGTGGGCGGGCCGGCGGGTGGGCCGCGTCACGGCCCCCGGCCGTCCCTCGCCCCCGGCAGGTACGGAGCCCTTTGCACCCGGACGGGGGAGGCTCGCGCGCATGGCAGACTTGACCGGGTGTTTGGGCCCGCGACGACCAGTGGCCCGCGGGTCCAGGACGACAGAGGAAGCAGCATGACGGTGACAGAGGAAAGCCAGGGACTCGCGCCCGAGATCCCCGAGATC
Organism: Streptomyces sp. NPDC002690; assembly: GCF_053592415.1. Classification (NCBI taxonomy): domain Bacteria; kingdom Bacillati; phylum Actinomycetota; class Actinomycetes; order Kitasatosporales; family Streptomycetaceae; genus Streptomyces; species Streptomyces sp. NPDC002690. The sequence continues at coordinate 8,993 of NZ_JBSFVR010000251.1, forward strand.
GAGGACTTCGGTCCCGGTATCGCTCCGGATCGGCTGGCCGTCTGCCTGAGCGTGCTGGACGAGCTCGACACCATCGACGTCGACCACCCGGACGCCATCAGGGTGCGACGCGCCACCGCCGGGATCTACCGGACCGTGAAGCAGCGCCGCCGCCAGGAGCGCCGCGCCGCCAAAACGGCCCACGACAAGTCGGTCACCGAGGCGACCGCCACCGGCTCCGCCGAGCGGATCGACGACGAGACCCAGGGAGTACTGCCCTCCTCCTCGGCGACCGCCGAGATCGCCGGCATCCTCCAGCGACCTCGGTCCTGCTACATCTGCAAGACCCGCTACACCGAGGTGGACGCGTTCTACCACCAGCTCTGCCAGGACTGCGCCCGTGAGAACCGGGCCCGGCGCGACGCGCGCACCGACCTCACGGGCCGCCGCGCGCTGCTCACCGGCGGCCGGGCGAAGATCGGCATGTACATCGCGCTGCGGCTGCTGCGCGACGGTGCGCACACCACGATCACGACCCGCTTCCCGAACGACGCGATCCGCCGCTTCAAGGCGATGCCGGACAGCGACGAGTGGATCCACCGCCTGAAGATCGTCGGCATCGACCTCCGCGACCCCGCCCAGGTCGTCGCGCTGGCCGACTCCGTCGCCGCCGAGGGCCCGCTGGACATCCTGATCAACAACGCGGCCCAGACGGTACGCCGTTCCCCGGAGGCTTACAGCGAGCTGGTCGCCGCCGAGTCGGCGCCGCTGCCCGCGGGGGCGCTGCCCCCGGCCGAGGTCATCGGAACCTTCGGCAGCGGCAGTGTCGACCGGGTGGCCGCGCTGCCCGCGGCCCGCAGGGAAGGGCTGACCGCCGACGACGTCACCGGTCTGGCGCTGGTCACCGGCTCCGCCTCACCGGCGCGCATCGCGGCCGGTACGGCCATCGACGCGGGCGGGCTCGTACCCGACCTGCACCACACCAACAGCTGGATCCAGACGGTGGAGGAGGTCGAGCCGATCGAACTCCTGGAGGTGCAGCTCTGCAACTCCACCGCGCCGTTCATCCTGATCAGCCGGCTGCGTCCGGCGATGGCCGCCGCCGCGGGCCGGGCGTACGTCGTGAACGTCTCCGCCATGGAGGGCGTCTTCAGCCGTGGCTACAAGGGCGCGGGCCACCCGCACACCAACATGGCCAAGGCCGCGCTGAACATGCTGACGCGCACCAGCGCCCAGGAGATGTTCGAGAAGGACCGCATCCTGATGACGGCCGTCGACACCGGCTGGATCACCGACGAGCGCCCGCACCCGGACAAGATGCGCCTCGCCGAGGAGGGCTTCCACGCCCCCCTCGACCTCGTGGACGGCGCCGCCCGTGTCTACGACCCGATCGTGCGCGGCGAAGCGGGCGAGGAGCTCTACGGCTGCTTCCTGAAGGACTACGCGCCCGCGGGCTGGTGAACACCGGGCGCCCGTGAAGACACGGGCGCCCACGCGGGGCCACAGGACGGCCGCACTCCGACCCGGGGTGCGGCCGTCCTGCCGTCGTCCCAGCCGTCCCCGGAGCCCCACCGCACCCCCGTTGAGCGGCTCCTTCTGGCCGAAAGTGACCCAAGGCACACGTTCTGTCGAGCGGGATGCCGCTCATTTGGTTACGCTGGGGCGAACGGACGGCACCGAGGAATCCGACGAAGCTTCCTCGATCGTCCTGGGACAGGTTTGCAACCAGACCGTCGTCCCGCCCCGTACCGGCGCCACCGCGACCGTATGTCCATGCCCTTGCCCCTGCCTGCGGCGGTCCACGGTGGAAAGCCGCGGTACCCCGGCTGCCGGGGGTTACGCGACGCTAAGGAGTGCGCGGTGACACCTGAACTGACGACCGACGAGAAGCGACCGGCCGAGCGAACCGGTGAACGGGCCCGGAGGCCCGAGAAGCTGCTGAACATCGAGGTCTGGGCCAGGTCGGCTCCGATCCGGCTGGCCGGATACGAGGACGACCTCGCCGAGCCGCACATCCTGCCCGGCATCGACTGACCGCATCCCGTCGCCCGCCGCGCGAGAGCCCGGTCCCTCCCGAGGGGAGGGACC
>NZ_JBSFVR010000252.1:0-11046 GCF_053592415.1 Streptomyces sp. NPDC002690
GCGGGGCGGGGGCGGCGGGGCGGCGGGGCGGTCGCGGCGGGGCGAACGGCCGCGCGTGCGGTGGCGAGCCCCCCGGGGCCGGTCCGGCGCACCGTTCGCGGCGGCCGACTCCCGTGTGATTCCCGTCACGTGGTGGGTGGCCGTGGGCCGGTCGGCTTCGGCGGGGGGAGTCGGTGATCCTTCGGAACCGTACGGTTGTTCGGGCCCCCGGTCGGGTCGGCGCGGGCGCCGTGCGGTGGCCACTATGTGGATGATCCGGAGGGGGCGCGCCTCCCGAGAGGACAATTGAGCCATACACCGGTTTCGCTCGTCCCGCGTATGCGACCGCACGCACATGCGGGGGCGGCAGGACCGGGTGCGCTCTCGGGACGGGTGCGCACGTATCTGCCACTGCTCCATGGAAGGTCTTGATCAGATGTCGGTGTCTTCTGAAACCGCGTTCTCGTCCGCCGAGAGCCGCGTCATCGAGCCGCTCTACGCGGAGGTGCTCCGGCGCAACCAGGGCGAGAAGGAGTTCCACCAGGCCGTCCGGGAGGTCCTGGAGACCCTCGGCCCGGTGCTCGCCGCGCGCCCCGAGTTCGTGGACGCCCGGATCATCGAGCGGCTGTGCGAGCCCGAGCGTCAGCTGATCTTCCGCGTGCCGTGGTCGGACGACAACGGCGACATCCACGTGAACCGCGGCTTCCGCGTCGAGTTCTCCAGCTCGCTCGGCCCGTACAAGGGCGGCCTGCGCTTCCACCCCTCGGTCAACCTCGGCATCGTCAAGTTCCTCGGCTTCGAGCAGATCTTCAAGAACGCCCTCACCGGCATGCCGATCGGCGGCGGCAAGGGCGGCTCCGACTTCGACCCCAAGGGCCGTTCGGACGCCGAGATCATGCGCTTCTGCCAGTCGTTCATGACCGAGCTCCACCGTCACCTGGGCGAATACACCGACGTCCCCGCCGGTGACATCGGCGTCGGCGGCCGCGAGATCGGCTACCTCTTCGGCCAGTACAAGCGCATCACCAACCGCTACGAGTCCGGAGTCCTCACCGGCAAGGGCCTCGGCTGGGGCGGCGCGCAGGCGCGGACCGAGGCCACCGGCTACGGCTGCGTCATGTTCACCTCCGAGATGCTGCGCGTCCGCGGCGAGTCGCTGGAAGGCCAGCGCATCGCCGTCTCCGGCTCCGGCAACGTCGCCATCTACGCGATCGAGAAGGCCCAGCAGCTCGGCGCCACCGTCGTCACCTGTTCCGACTCCAGTGGCTACGTCGTGGACGAGAAGGGCATCGACCTCGACCTGCTCAAGGAGATCAAGGAGCAGAACCGGGGCCGGGTCTCCGAGTACGCCGAGCGTCGCGGCGCCTCTGCCACGTTCGTGCCGGGCACCGGCCTGTGGACCGTGCCGGTCGACGTCGCGCTGCCGTGCGCCACGCAGAACGAGCTGCACGAGGAGGACGCCCGCGCGCTCGTGGCCAACGGCGTGAAGGCGGTCGCCGAGGGCGCCAACATGCCGACCACCCCCGAGGCCGTGCGTGTCTTCCAGGAGGCCGGCGTCGCGTTCGGTCCCGGCAAGGCGGCCAACGCCGGCGGCGTGGCCACCAGCGCGCTGGAGATGCAGCAGAACGCCTCCCGCGACTCGTGGACCTTCGCCCACACCGAGGCGCGGCTGGAGGAGATCATGCGGCACATCCACGACTCCTGCTACACCACCGCCGAGCGCTACGGCAGCCCCGGCAACTACGTGGTCGGCGCCAACATCGCCGGCTTCGAACTGGTCGCCGAGGCGATGCTGGCCCAGGGCCTCATCTGACCGGTCACCGCCCGCGGCCGGGGGCCGGTTCCGCGCGTGCGTACGCGTGCGGAGCCGGCCCCCGGGCGTTCCGGTAGGTGGAGCGGGTGCGTCCGGGAGCGGGGGGTTGTGCCGTTTCTCCGTCAGCAGATCCGCTGAGGGCACAGCGCCGTACGCCCCACGGGCACGCCGCCGCTCCTACGCTGGAGCGATGACGAACCGAGCGAGGGACATCGGCCCGCACGCCGCCGATCTCGACGACAGCCACCCGTACGACGACCGCCCGTACGACGACCGGCAGGCGCGTGTGACGGCACGCGGGCTCCGTCAGGGTGCCCGGGTGATACCTCTGCGGCCCGTCCCCGCGCACCCCTCGCCCGCCCCCGAGGCGCCCCGGGAGCCCTTGCTGCGCGACCTCGTGGGTGAGGTGCTGCGCCAGGAACGCCTCTCCCAGGAGCGCACGCTGAAGGACGTCGCGGACTCGGCGCGGATCTCCTTCGCGTACCTCTCCGAGCTGGAGCGGGGCCGCAAGGAGGCGTCCTCCGAGGTCCTCGCCGCCGCCGCGCACGCCCTCGGGCTCGGCCTCGCCGACATACTCGGCCGCACCGCCGTCGAGCTGGCCCGCCGCCGTGCGGCGCTCACCGCCGCGACCCGTGCCCAGGGGCACGTGCCGGGTGCCGCGCCGCTCAGGAACCAGGTGCGGCTGGCCGCCTGACGGCCGTCGGCGGCGATCGACGGCGGTCGGGCGGCACCGTAAAATCCCGTGCCGAGCGTTCACGAGGAACGAGGAACACGGAGCACACGGGGGACGGGGCACATGGGCGACACGGACGGCATACCGGTGGCGGCCGGGCACCATGAGGGGCTCCGGGCTGCGGAACCGGTGCCCGTGCCGGCACCGGAAGCGGCCCGGGACGGGGCCACCGCGCCCAGGAACCCGGCGGCGACGGTCAGCGGGTTCTTCGCGCTGGGCGCGATCGGCGCCCTCGGGAACTTCGCCACCGGCCTCGCGCTGATCAACCCGCCCGTCTTCATCGCCCTGGCGACCCTGTGCGCCCTGATCGCGATCCCTGCCGGGCACGTGGGCCGCTTCCGGGGCAAACGTCTGGGCGGCGCCGGGCGCGGGGTCGCCCTGGCGTCCATCCTGACGGGCTGGCTGGTGCTGTTCGTCTGCCTGCTCGCGCTGCTGGCGGTCGTCGGCCTCCTTGCCGGCTTCGCGGCGCTCACCGACGCCTGATCCGGAACGCCGGCGAGGGGCGCCCGTGGTGGACGCCCCTCGCCGAGGTGTGCTGAGTGCCGGGTGGCCGGCCAGGGGCCCGGCCGCGTGCGGATCAGCCGTCCGCGCGGGCCACGCCGATCGGGCAGGAGACGCCCGTGCCGCCGATGCCGCAGTAGCCGCCCGGGTTCTTCTCCAGGTACTGCTGGTGGTAGCCCTCGGCAGGCCAGAAGGTGCGGCCCTCGGCGGGCAGGATCTCCGTGGTGATCGCGCCGTATCCGGAGCCCGTGAGGACCTTCTGGTACGCCTCGCGGGACGCGGCGGCGGCCTCGGCCTGCTCGGGCGAGTGGGTGTAGAGCGCCGAACGGTACTGCGTCCCGACGTCGTTGCCCTGGCGGAAGCCCTGGGTCGGGTTGTGCGACTCCCAGAACAACTTCAGCAGCTCGGTGTACGGGACGACCTCGGGGTCGAAGACCACACGTACGGCCTCCGTGTGACCGGTCTGACCCGAGCAGGTCTCCTCGTACGTGGGGTTCTCGGTGTAGCCGCCCTGGTAGCCGACGAGCGTCGTCCAGACGCCCTGTGTCTGCCAGAACTTGCGCTCGGCACCCCAGAAACAGCCCAGCGCGAAGTCGGCGACCTCCAGGCCCTGCGGGTACGGGCCCTGCAACGGGTTACCGAGCACGATGTGGCGGTCGGGCACCGTGAACGTCGGGGTCGGGCTGCCCTTGAGGGCCTGCTCGGGGGAGGGGAGCACGGGTGTACGGCCGAACAGCATGATCGGTCCTCCTTCTACGCGGCGATATGGGGTGAACATCTCCGTACCGCCCCGCATTCCTCGCGGGAGGCCAGGTCAGAGGGCCCTCGCCGCCTCGCCGCCTCGCCGCCTCGCTGCCTCGCCGCCTCGCCGCCTCGCCGCCTCGCCGTGCCGCCGGCCTCGCCCCTCGCCGTGCCGCCGGCCTCGCCGCCTCGCCGCCCGACGCGGCAGGCGCTACCGCGCTACCCCAGCAGCCGCGCAGGGCTGCCGCCGTTGGCCTCGTAGCCGGCCACCGCGAGCGCGCGGTAGATCGCGTACTCGGCGGCCGGGTCGGAGTCCTCGGTCCAGGGCAGTGCCCCGATGTACCCGTCGATGTGGACGAACTGGTGCATCGCCTCGGACCAGCGCTCCATCCGGACCAGGAACAGCACCAGCAGATGCCGGACGTGGGCGAGCATCGGGTCGTCCTGCCGCGCCGAGTGGACCGCGTACATCGCGCCCTCGACGGCCTTCGTCACCGCCGCGCTCCGGTAGAAGTCCGGCGTCAGATTCAACTCCGGCAGATTGTCGTAGAGCGAGAACAGCGGGAGCCCGGCGAGCAGCGAGCCCTGCGGGGCGCGCGCCGCGGCGGCGGTGGCGAACCGGTCGGCCAGCTCGCGCGAGCCGTGCCACTTCGAGGACCAGAAGTGCAGCGCCGCCAGGTGAGCGCCGAAGTGCGCCGGGGCGCGATCGATGATCTCCGCCCAGATCAGGTCGAACTCCTCGGGGGCGTAACCCAGTCCGCGTGCCACGGTCAGCCGGGTGATGTGCGGAACGGGGTCGCCGGGAGAGAGTGCCGACGCCTCACCGGCCACGTCACGCGCCTCGTCCAGCAGGACCCGGAAGTCCTCGCTGCCCACGGCCGAGGACCGCCATGCCTGCTGTACCAGGAACTCCGCGTGCACCGCGGCGGCGCCCGGGTCCCGGGGCGCCTCGGCACGCCACGAGCGCAGCCAGGCGGCGCCCACGCCCGGGCGCGCGGCGAGTTCGAGCGAAGCCGCCCCTGCGAACGCCTGTACCCGTTGCCACCGGACCTCGCCCTCCTTCGGCGTACCGGCCAGCAGTTGGGCCGCCGCGCGCCACTCCTGCGTGGCCTGCACCACGTGGAGCACGTCGACCAAGTCCTGGTCGGGGCCGGGCAGTCGTACGTCCAGCAGCTCCTGGCGCACGAAGCCGTACGTCTCCGGGTCGGCGGCGTCCGGAGAACCGGGTGAAGCCAGCTGAATGCCGCCGCCGCCCCGGCGGCCTCGGAGGAACGGGACGAGCACCGCCGTGATCATGCAGAGCGCGATCAGCAACCACAGAATCTCCATGGACCCATTGTCCCCGTACGGCCGAGCGTCCGGTGTGGGCCCTCGCGACGAACTACGCTCGGGCCTCATGACCGACCAGCACAGCTTCGAGACCCTCGCGATCCACGCGGGAAACACCGCCGATCCGCTCACCGGCGCCGTCGTTCCGCCCATTTACCAGGTGTCCACGTACAAGCAGGACGGTGTGGGCGGACTGCGCGGCGGATACGAGTACAGCCGCAGCGCCAACCCGACGCGTACCGCCCTGGAGGAGAACCTGGCGGCCCTGGAGGGCGGCCGCCGCGGACTGGCCTTCGCCTCCGGACTCGCCGCCGAGGACTGCCTGCTCCGTACGCTGCTCACCCCCGGCGACCACGTGGTGATCCCGAACGACGCCTACGGCGGCACCTTCCGGCTGTTCGCCAAGGTGGCGTCGCGCTGGGGCGTGGAGTTCTCGGTGGCCGACACCTCGGACGTGGCCGCGGTGCGCGCCGCGATCACCCCGCGCACCAAGGTGGTCTGGGTCGAGACACCGTCCAACCCGCTGCTCGGCATCACCGACATCGCGGCCGTCGCGGGCGTGGCACGCCAGGCCGGTGCCCGGCTGGTGGTGGACAACACCTTCGCCAGCCCGTACCTCCAGCAGCCGTTGGCGCTGGGCGCGGACATCGTGGTGCACTCCACCACCAAGTACATGGGCGGCCACTCCGACGTGGTCGGCGGCGCGCTGATCGTCAACGACGCCGGCCTCGCGGAGGAGTTGGCGTTCCACCAGAACGCGATGGGTGCGGTCGCCGGTCCGTTCGACGCCTGGCTCGTACTGCGCGGCATCAAGACCCTCGCCGTGCGCATGGACCGGCACACCGAGAACGCCGGACGGATCGCCGAACTGCTCACCCGCCACCCCGAGGTGACGCAGGTCCTCTACCCCGGGCTGCCGGAGCACCCGGGGCACGAGGTCGCCGCCAAGCAGATGCGGGCCTTCGGCGGCATGGTCTCCTTCCGGGTGCGCGGCGGCGAGGAAGCGGCCGTCAACGTCTGCAACCGTGCCGAGCTGTTCACGCTCGGTGAGTCGCTCGGCGGCGTCGAGTCGCTGCTGGAGCACCCGGGACGGATGACGCACGCGTCCGCCGCTGGTTCCCCGCTGGAGGTGCCCGCCGACCTGGTGAGGCTCTCCGTCGGCATCGAGAACGGCGACGACCTGCTGGCCGACCTCACCCAGGCGCTCGGCTGACCGACCGCGCTCCCGTCACCGCCGGACGGTTAGGTGGCCGTGTCGTGGCACGACCGGTGCCGGGGAGGGCTCCCCGGCACCGCACACCCGCGGTCCCGTCCGTGGACGCTCCCGCAACGCCCGTACGACGACGGTGGTACGACGCCCGTACGCCGTTCGTACGACACCGGCGGACAACGCCAAGCGGCGGGCGACACCGGTGGGGGCCCGCCCCACGACGACCGGCGGGTGTTCTCCGCGGGTTCTCAGACGGCGACCTTCTCGTCCTCCAGGGACGCCCTGACCTGTTCACGCAGCTCGGGGCTGTCCGTGTGGTCATGGACCGAGACGGCGTGCTCGGTCGCCGCGCGGACGACCTCGTCCTCTTCGCCGGAGATGGTCAGCGAACAGCCCGACACACTCGGATACTTCCGGCAGTCGGCGACTTTCCTGGTCATGGTGGCCTCCTCGTCTTTTCACGTGGGCCAGCCCTTCCAGGATAGTTCGCCGCCGGGGCCCAGGTCGTGTTCGCGAGGAGCGCCGTCCGCCGGGATGGCCGGACAGGCGGGGCTCGCGGAACACGGCCTTGTCCCGGCCTAGTCCCCCTGCTGCTGGTGAGCCGCCTGCCGTACCGCCAGAGCGCCGTTGAAGCGGGTCAGCAGGGCGCAGAAGATCTCCCGCTCCTCCTCGCTCCAGTCCTCCGTGACCTGCGACATCAGATCGCGGCGGGAGGCGCGCACCTCGTCCAGGCGGGCCTGGCCGCGCGGTGACAGCTGGAGCACGACGGCCCTGCCGTCCTCCGGGTGCGAAGTCCGCTTCACGAGCCCGGTGTCCACGAGCGGGGCGACCTGGCGGGTCACCGTCGAGGAGTCGATACCCATCCCCGCGGCCAGCGCCTTCACGCCCATCGGGCCTTCCCGGTCGAGCCGGTTGAGCAGCAGGTAGGCGGCCCGGTCCATGGAGTTGCGGACCTTGCCGACACCACCGAGACGGGTCTGCTCCGCACGCCGGGCGAAGACCGCCACCTGGTGCTGGAGCGTGTCGAGTACGACGGGGTCGGACCCCTGTGGAGGGGAGACGTCGTCCCCGGAAGGAGACGCAGCATTCGTCATGTCCTGAGGGGGCATGGCCAATAGCTCTCTTCGTGCGGTGTCGGATGGGTGGGGGACACAGTACGCGGCGATGCGGCCGACTGTGTCCAGGGTATGTAATCCCGGGCATCCCGAGAGGGGAACGAGCACCGGGACGCCGGTCCCGCCGGGGCACTCGGAAGGCGGTGGAGCGGTGAGCTGCGAGACTGGCGGTCATGAGCTTCCGTACGACCGCCCCCTTCCCGCCGCTGATCCTCGACGACGTCCGGGGCGCCCAGAAAATACTGTCCGGAGTGGCCAGAACGACCGCGATGGAGGGCAGCCGCCACCTGTCGGAGCTCGTCGGGGCCCCCGTCCAGTTCAAGTGCGAGAACCTCCAGCGCACCGGCTCCTTCAAGCTGCGCGGCGCCTACGTACGCATCGCGGGACTCACGCCGGAGGAGCGGGCGGGCGGAGTCGTCGCCGCGAGCGCCGGAAACCATGCGCAGGGTGTCGCACTCGCCTCTTCTCTGCTCGGCGTACGCTCCACGGTCTTCATGCCGGTCGGCGCACCCCTCCCCAAGGTCGCGGCCACCCGTGAGTACGGTGCCGAGGTCCGGCTGCACGGTCAGGTCGTCGACGAGACGCTGGCCGCCGCCCAGGAGTACGCGGAGCGGGCCGGGGCGGTCTTCATCCACCCCTTCGACCACCCCGACATCATCGCGGGCCAGGGCACCGTCGGCCTGGAGATCCTCGAACAGTGCCCCGAGGTCCGCACCATCCTCGTCGGCATCGGCGGCGGGGGACTGGCGGCCGGCATCGCCGTCGCGGTCAAGGCGCTCCGCCCCGACGTGAAGATCATCGGTGTGCAGGCGGCCGGCGCCGCCGCGTACCCTCCCTCCCTGGCCGCCGGGCACCCCGTCGCCCTGGAGACGGTGCCGCAGACGATGGCCGACGGCATCAAGGTCGGACGCCCTGGTGACGTACCGTTTCGCCTGATCCAGGAGCTGGTGGACGAGGTCCGCACAGTCACCGAGGACGAGCTCTCCAGCGCCCTGCTGCTCTGCCTGGAGCGGGCCAAGCTGGTGGTCGAACCCGCGGGCGCCAGCCCGGTCGCCGCGCTGCTCAGCAACCCGAAGTCCTTCCGCGGCCCTGTCGTCGCCGTGCTCTCCGGCGGGAACGTGGACCCGCTCCTCATGCAGCGCATCCTCCGCCACGGGCTGGCCGCCGCCGGCCGCTACCTGAGCCTGCGGGTGCGGATCGTGGACCGGCCCGGCGCGCTCGCCGCCCTGCTGGCCACCCTGTCCGGGTCCGACGCGAACGTGCTCGACATCAGCCACGTACGGACCGAACCGCGCCTCGGCCTCACCGAGGCGGAGGTCGAGCTGCACCTGGAGACCAAGGGCCCGGAACACTGCGAGGAGGTCGCCGCCGTCCTCAGGGGCGCCGGCCATCTCATCGTGGAGTGAGGGCTGTCGGGCCGCCCGAAAACGGCGACCCGGGCCCGTGTTCCGGCGGCCTTCAGGCGTCCTTTGTTCCTAGGATGCGCACTGAAGTCACCCGAAGGGGCAACAGGTCCATCCGACAGCAAACCGGGGGTACCCCCTATGCCAGGTGCGATCCACGCCGAAGGTCTGGTCAAGACCTTCGGTGACGTACGAGCGCTGGACGGCGTCGATCTCGACGTCCCCGAGGGGACCGTGCTCGGCCTCCTCGGCCCCAACGGTGCGGGCAAGACGACCGCGGTACGCGTCCTGACCACGTTGCTGCTGCCCGACAGCGGCCGGGCGGAGGTCGCGGGCATCGACGTACTGGCCAGGCCCAACGAGGTACGCCGCTCGATCGGGCTGTCCGGACAGTTCGCCGCGGTCGACGAGTACCTGACCGGCCGGGAGAACCTCCAGATGGTTGCCCGGCTCTACCAGATGCGCGCCCGCGACGCGAAGAAACGGGCGGCGGAGCTGCTGGAGCGGTTCCACCTCACCGACGCGGCCGACCGGACCACCAAGACGTACTCCGGCGGCATGCGGCGGCGGCTCGACCTTGCGGCGGCTCTCGTGGTCCGGCCGCCGGTCATGTTCATGGACGAGCCGACCACCGGGCTCGACCCCCGCAACCGCCAGCAGCTCTGGGAGGTCATCGAGGAACTGGTCGGTGGCGGAACGACTCTGCTGCTGACCACGCAGTACCTCGAAGAGGCCGACCACCTCGCCCACGACATCTGCGTCATCGACCACGGCAAGGTCATCGCGCGAGGTACGTCCGACCAGCTCAAGGCCCGTACCGGCGGCGAACGCGTCGAGGTCGTCGTGCACCGCCCCGAAGAGATCGAACCGGCCCGCGAGGCGCTCGCCCGGTACGGCGAGGGCGAGGTCACCGTCGTGCGGCACATGCGCAAACTCACCGTCCCGGTCACCGGCGGCGCCAAACTCCTCGCGGAGGTCATCCGCGACCTGGACGACCGGGACGTGGAGATCGACGACATCGGACTGCGCCGCCCCACCCTGGACGACGTCTTCATCTCCCTGACCGGCCACGCGGCGGAGACGGCCGCGGAGAACGGGAACGGGAACGGCGAGGACGGCGGCAAGGGCGGCGGCAAGGGCGGGCGGAGCGGCGGCAGCCGCCCCGGCGGTTCGTCGGCGGCCGGGAACGCGAAGGAGGACGCACGGTGACCACGCACTCGGAAGAGGCCCGCACGACCCTGGCTCCCCGCCCGTCCGGCGGCATCGTGCAGTCGGTCGGTGACTCCCTCGTGATCGCCAAACGCAACCTGATCCGGATGACCCGCATCCCCGAGGTGGTCCTCTTCGGGCTCATCCAGCCGATCATGTTCGTGGTGCTGTTCAGCTACGTCTTCGGCGGCTCGATGAACGTCGGCGGCTCGACCTCCCCGGAGGTCTACCGCAACTTCCTGATGGCCGGGATCTTCGCCCAGACCGTCACCTTCGCCACGGCGGGAGCGGGCGCGGGCATCGCGGACGACATGCACAAGGGCCTCATCGACCGGTTCCGTTCCCTGCCCATGTCACGGGGCGCGGTGCTCACCGGGCGGACCATCGCCGACCTCGTACAGACCACCCTCACCGTGCTGGTGCTGGTGGTCGTCGCCCTGCTGGTCGGCTGGCGCATCCACGAGGGCATCTGGAAGGCCCTCGGTGCGTTCGGGCTGCTCCTGCTGCTCGGGTACGCCTTCTCCTGGATCGGCGCCCTCATCGGGCTGACCGTGCGCACCCCCGAGGCGGCGACCTCCGGTGGACTGATCTGGCTCTTCCCGGTCACGTTCATCTCGAACGCCTTCGTGGACTCCAGCCAGATGGCGTCCTGGCTCCAGCCGATCGCCGACTGGAACCCGTTCAGCGCGACCGTCCAGGCGTGCCGCGTGCTGTTCGGCAACCCCGGGGTGTCGCCTTCCGACGCATGGCCGATGCAGCACCCCGTGTGGGCGTCGCTGATCTGGTCCGTGGTGATCACCGTGGTCTTCCGGACGCTGGCTGTCCGCAAGTACCGCAGGACGGCCACCTGAGGGCGTCGCGTCCACCGTGCGCCTGCCCTGCCCTGCCCGCCGGCTTCGGCGGGCAGGGCAGGCGGGGTTACGGAACCGGGCTCGCCGAGGTCGTCGCGGGCGCGGCCGGCACCCTCCGCGGCCTCCGTACGCGAAAGCCCCGTCCGGCGGACTCCTCGGGAG
>NZ_JBSFVR010000253.1:0-11010 GCF_053592415.1 Streptomyces sp. NPDC002690
CCGAGCCGCCGATGCGCGCGCCCGGCAGCTTCGACTACGTGGGCGCCTTCGGTCTCTCACTCGGCCTGGTCTCCCTGCTGCTGCCGATCACCAAGCCGTCACGCGCCGGGGCGGCGCCCCCGGTGGGCAGTGGGCAGCGGACGGGCCCGGTTCGGGTTGATGAGCGGCCCGAGCAGATCGCCGTACCGCTCCAGCCGTGCGGCCATGTCGCCCGCGAGGAACACCATGTCGTCGGGGGTGCCGCACTCGTCGATCTCCTCCCAGGTGACGGGGGCGGAGACGGTGGGCGCGGGGCGGGCGCGGAGCGTGTAGGGGGTGGCGGTGGTCTTCGCGGCGGCGTTCTGGCTGAAATCGACGAACACCTTCCCCGGGCGCAGATCCCGCTTCATCCGGTGGACGACCAAGTCGCCCATCGCCGCCTCGGCCTCGACCGCGAGCTTCTTGGCGTACGCCGTCACCTTGTCGGAGGGGGTCGGTTCCAGCGGGACGAGCAGGTGCAGGCCCTTGGAGCCGGAGGTCTTCCCGTATGCGAGCAGGCCGTCCGCGGCCAGCCGCTCGCGCAGCCACCCGGCGACCGCGCAGCACTCCACCACGCTCGCCGGGGCGCCCGGGTCCAGGTCGAAGACCATCCGGTCGGCGACCGCGGGGGCGTCCGCCTGCCACTGCGGGGTGTGGAACTCGACCATGAGATTGGCCGCCCACATCAACGAGGCCAGGTCCTGGACCATGACCTGGGCCGCCTCCCGCTCCCCCCGGTGCGGGACGCCGGCCGTGCGCACCCAGGCGGGCGTACCGGGCGGCGGGTTCTTGGAGAAGAAGTGCTGGCCCTCCGCGCCGTCCGGATACCGCAGGAAGGAGACCGGCCGGTTGTACAGATGGGCGAGCAGGGCGCCCGCGACCGTGGCGGCGTAGTAGTGCAGCACCTCGCCCTTGGTCGTACCGGTGGCCGGGTACACCACCTTGTCCAGATTGCTGAGCGCCAGGCGCCGCCCCTCCACCTGTGTGATCGGCGTCATACGATAAGAATCACACGAATCGGATGAAGTGTGTGAAAAAGCCGCAGGGGCGGCCGTCGGGCGGCACGGCTTCAGCCGTCCGGAAGGCACCTCGGCGGGGTCGTCGGAAGGAGCCGCAGAGTGAGTTCCATGAGGTCCATCTGGAACGGCGCGATCTCGTTCGGGCTGGTCAGCATCCCGGTCAAGCTGATGAACGCCACCGAGAACCACTCCGTCTCCTTCCGCCAGGTCCACCTCACCGACGGGGGCCGCATCCGCTACCGCAAGGTCTGCGAGGCCGACGAGGAGGAGGTGACCTCCGCCGAGACCGGCAAGGCGTACGAGGACGCCGACGGCACCCTCGTCCCGATCACCGACGAGGACCTGGCCTCGCTCCCGCTCCCCACCAACAAGACGATCGAGATCCTCGGCTTCGTCCCGTCCTCCCGGATCGACCCGCTCCAGATGGAGACGGCCTACTACCTCTCCGCGAACGGGATTCCGGCCGGGAAGCCGTACACCCTGCTGCGCGAGGCGCTGAAGCGCAGCGAGAAGGTGGCGGTCGCCAAGTTCGCGCTGCGGGGGCGCGAACGGCTCGGGATGCTGCGGGTGAGCGAGGACGTCATCGTGATGCACGGGCTCCTCTGGCCGGACGAACTCAGATCGCCCGAAGACGTCGTGCCGGACGCCGGAACCAAGGTGCGCGACGCCGAACTCGACCTGGCCGACGCGCTGATGGACACCCTCGGTGGGGTGGACCTGGACACCCTCCACGACGACTACCGCGAGGCGGTGGAGGAGCTCGTCGCCGCGAAGGCGGCGGGCGAGCCGCTGGAACCCGCCGTGGAAGCGGACACCGGGGGCAAGGTCATCGACCTGGTCGCCGCTCTGGAGAAGAGCGTCCGCGCGGCGAAGGAGTCGCGGGGGGACGCGGAGGGCGCGGGCGGTCGCGAGGAGGCCGGGGGAGACGGCCAGGTGGCCGACGTCCACCCGATCGGGCGGTCCACGCGCCGGACCCCGACCGGCAAGACGGTGTCCCGCACGGCCGGCCGGGATTCCGGGAAGTCGCGGCCCAAGGAGACCGGGGCGAAGAAGTCCACCGGCGGGAAGGCCACCCGCGCGCGGACCGCCGGTGGGGCGGAGTCGACGGGCGGGCAGAAGCCGGCGGCGCACAAGACGGCCTCGAAGAAGGCGACTTCGAAGAAGGCGACCTCCGCGACGAAGACCGCGTCGAAACCGGCGGCGAAGACCACCGCGAAGAAGACCACCGCGAAGAAGACCACCGAGAGGAAGACGGCGACGAAGAAGACCGCGGCGCACAAGAGCACTGCGGGCGGCCGGAGTTCACGCTCGTCCGCCTGACCGCCGCGCCCCGCCCCGCCCCGCCGTACGGCACGTACGGCGGGGCGGGGAGGGTCAGGCGATGTCCTCCGGGTCGATCGAGGGCAGGTCCAGCGAAGGCAGGTCCAGTCCGTAGGGGTCGTCCTGCTCGACGACGTAGGTGCACGAGGTGTAGGTGTACCCGGGCTCGATCGTCGAGCCGTCCGAGTAGTTGTCCACGCTCGAACCGGTCTCGTGCTTGTACAGGAAGTGGTAGTCACCGGCGGGCAGCCGCAGCCGGGCCTTCGGATAGCTCTTCCCGCTCGCCTTGCAGGCGTTCTGGTTCCCGGCGGCCGTGCTGTCGTACCGCCCGCAGCTCCCGCACGCCTTCAGCGTGACGCTGCCGGTGACCGGGCCGGTGTAGAGCACTTCCACCCCGTTGGGGGCGTCGTTGCTGATGACCAGTTCCATCGTGGCACCGCCCGGACGCTTCGCCGGAGGCAGCTTGTTCCCGGCTTCGGGGCGGTCCTCCGCGATCTCGGCGGCTATCGCGATGTTCCGCGCCTGCCCGCGCCGATCGTCGTCCTCGTACGTGTCGGCGAACCCGGTCAGCGTGGTGCGCGCGTCGCCGAACTCCTTCTCCCGGAACTGGTCCACCCCGCACGCGAACACCCCGTCCTGGACGCCCCGGTCCGCACGGGCGGCCGAGGCTTCGAGGCCGTCCCCGGTCAGGGCGCCGACGGTCCCGCTCATGCTGCGCAGGGTCTCCGTCACCGTGCACGGCTCCCCGCCGGCCAGCTTCCCGGTCTCCTCGGCGATCCGCGCGTCGACGGCCGGAGCCACCTTCCCCGCGGCGGCCGACTCCGGGAACGTCCGCCGCAGCTCGCCCAGTTCGGCGCCGTCGGACCCGGACGTGATGTCCGCGTCGTAGGTGCCCAGCTCCGACATCCCGCACTCGTAGAGGGACTCGGAGAGCGGCTCGTCGGGCCACTTCGCGAGGTCGCCCAGCAGTTCGGCGCCGGCGCCCTTCGGCAGGGTGCGCAGGTAGCGCAGCGGCTCCAGGGCCATGCAGTAGTCCTTCTCGGCGTACGGGGCGGCGACCGCCTCGTAGTAGGACTTCAGCCGGTCCGGTACCTGCCTTCCCGCGCGTGAGCCCGCGTGCTTCTGGCCCAGGTCGCGGTAGGTGGCGAACGCCTTGCCGTAGCCCGCCTTCGCCGTGGTGAAGGACTGGCCGTCCGCCGCGGCGACCGCCCGGTCGGCCGTTTCCAGCCGGTCGAGCAGCATCTGCTGGACCGCCTCGTCGCGCGCCGAGCCGTAGAGCGCGACCCCGCCCACCGGAACGGCCAGCAGCACCAGTCCGAGCACGGCGGCCACCACTGGCCGCCAGGAGCCGGCGACCGGAGTGCGCCGCGCGATCCTGGCCGCGTCGAGCGCGGCCAGGACAAGCACCACGAGGTACGCGACGAGAAGCCCGCCGGACACCCCGTCGGGCTCGGCGGGCAGAACCGCGAGGAGCAGCAGCCCCGTCGCCACGAGGCAGAGGGCGGCGCGGAACCAGCGGCGGACGAGCAGATGGCCGAGCCCGAGGCCACTGAGGCTGAGCAGCCCCGCCGCGGCGGCGCGCAGTCCGGCACCGGGCGGCGGAGGGCCGGCGGGTGAAGGCCGCGCACCCGAAGGCGGCAGTGGGGGCGGGGGAGGAGCGGCGGGTGGAGTGGTGGGAGGCGGAGGCACCGTCGGTGGCCCCGGCGGAGGCGGCGGCGCGCCCACGGGCCCACCCGGGCCGGCCGGTCCACCCCGGTCGCCCGGACCGGAGCCCCAAGCGCCGTCGTACGGGTGTGCGCGTCTCTCGTCCGACTCCATACGGTCCCCCCACCGTCGAGCCCTTCCGGTCACCTTCTCTCTTTCCCGTTTCTCCCCCATCCACGCACGAACCGGACGGTCCGCCACGGGCGGTCCGCACGCTCTCGGGCCGCACCCCGCCCGCGTGCCGCCCGTCAAATTCCCGGGCGGGCGCCGGGCCGAGCGGGTAACGTCGTCCCTGCTGCGACTGGCGTGCGTCCTTCGGGCGTTGCGTGGAACCGACCACGAGGAAGCAGCACGCTCCGGCCCGGGACGTGTCAGACACAGCCCAGCCGGAGGACCACCGCCGGAGGGCCGTCCGCCTGGGCATCCGGGTCCATGCCGCACGACGCGGCCGACCCGGGAGAGTCTCGTGACCGCACCCGCACCCGTACTCGAATCCGCCGCGCCCCGCCCGGCGCTCGCCGCCACCGATCCCGTACTCGCCGGGCTGATCGACGCGGAGGAGCGGCTCCAGGCCGACACCCTGCGGATGATCCCCAGCGAGAACTACGTCTCGGCCGCCGTGCTGGAGGCGTCGGGCACCGTTCTCCAGAACAAGTACTCCGAGGGTTACCCCGGCCGCCGCTACTACGAAGGCCAGCAGGTCATCGACCAGGTCGAGACACTGGCCGTCGAGCGCGCCAAAGCCGTCTTCGGCATGGCGCACGCCAATGTGCAGCCGTACTCGGGTTCCCCCGCCAACCTCGCCGTCTACCTGGCGTTCTGCGCACCCGGCGACACCGTCCTCGGCATGGGCCTGCCGATGGGCGGCCACCTCACCCACGGCTGGGACGTCTCCGCCACCGGCACCTGGTTCCGCGGGGTGCGTTACGGCGTGCGCCGCGACACCGGGCGGATCGATCTGGACGAGGTCCGCGACCTGGCCCTCGCCGAACGCCCCAAGGTGATCTTCTGCGGCGGTACGGCCGTGCCCCGCACCATCGACTTCGCGGGCTTCGCCGAGATCGCCCGCGAGGCCGGGGCCGTGCTGGTGGCCGACATCGCCCACATCGCCGGGCTGATCGCCGGTGGAGCGCACCCCTCGCCGGCCCCGTACGCGGACGTCGTCTCCACCACCACGCACAAGACGCTGCGCGGGCCGCGCGGCGCGATGCTGCTCAGCACGGCCGAGCACGCGCGCGCCCTCGACCGGGCGGTCTTCCCGGGCCTCCAGGGCGGTCCGCACAACCAGACCACCGCCGCCATCGCGGTCGCGCTCGGCGAGGCGGCCCGCCCGGAATTCTCCGACTACGCCCACCGAGTGGTGGCCAACGCCCGTCTCCTCGGCGAGGAACTGGCCGGACGAGGCTTCGACCTGGTCTCCGGCGGCACCGACAACCACCTCCTCCTGATCGACCTCACCAACAAGGACGTGCCGGGCAAGACCGCGGCCAAGGCGCTGGACCGGGCGGGCATCGTGGTGAATTACAACTCCGTGCCGTACGACACCCGTAAGCCCTTCGACCCGTCCGGCATCCGCATCGGTACCCCCGCCCTCACCACGCGCGGCATCCCCGCCTCCGCGATGGCGGACGTGGCGGCCTGGATCGACACCGTGGTCGACGCGGCACGCGCCGGTGACGAGACCGTGATCGCCCGAGTCCGGTCCGAGGTCAAGGATTTGATGGACGCCCACCCCGCGCCGGGCCTGCCGCTCGCCTGACCGTCGCGGACGCGGGCGGTACGGGGCGCCGGGGCGCACCCGTACCGCCCGCGGAGCGCCGGCCGGAAAATCGATACCTTCCTCCGCTTGCCGAAGAACCGTCTCTGCGGCCAATGTCCAGACAGGCACGAGCCGTCCAGGAAAGAGACACACCATGCACACGAACCACGGCGACGTCGTCGTCGCCACCACCGGGACTTCCACCGAGCCCGCGGCCCTCCCCGCCGCGCGCTGCCCGTTCCGGCTCGACCCGGCCGGTACGGACATCCAGGGCGAGGCCGCCCGCATCCGCGCGGGCGGTTCGGCCACCCGGATCGAACTGCCGGAAGGAGTCCCGGCCTGGGCCGTCGCCGACCCGGCCGTCATCACCCGGCTGCTCACCTCCCCGGCCGTCTCCAAGGACGCCGCCCAGCACTGGCCCGCCTGGATCGACGGCGAGGTCGGACCCGACTGGTCACTGGCCCTGTGGGTCTCCATACGCAGCATGTTCACGGCGTACGGCCCCGCCCACACCCGGCTGCGCAAGCTCGTCTCCGGAGCCTTCACCGCCCACCGCACCAAGGCCCTGGCCCCCGTCGTCCTCCGGATCGCGGAGGAACTGCTCGACGAGATCGAGGCGTTGCCCGAGGGCGAGCCGGTGGACCTGCGTGCCCGGTACGCCGGACCGCTGCCCGCCCGCCTGATCTGCGAGCTGTTCGGCGTACCGCTGGCCAGCCGCGACCGGCTCTGCACCCTGTTCGACGCCCTGTTCAGCACCGCGACCCCGGCCGACGAGGTACGCGCCCACGCCGGGGAGCTCTACGGAATCCTCCACGAACTCGTCGCCGTCAAGCGGGAGACCCCCGGCGACGACCTCACCAGCGCCCTGGTCGCCATCCAGCGCGACGGACTCGCCTCCGGCACCCCGGACCCCCTGGAGGACCAGGAACTCCTCGACACCCTCGTCCACTTCCTGTCGGCCGGGTACGAGACCACCATCAACCTGATCGACCACGCCGTCCACGCGCTGCTCACCCACCCGGAGCAGCTCGAACTGATCCGCACCGGCAAGGCCGAGTGGGCCGACGCGGTCGAGGAGACCCTGCGCTGGGAGCCGGCCGCCGCGAACCTCATGCTCCGGTACGCCGTCGAGGACATCGACCTCGGCGACGTGGTCGTGCCCAAGGGCGACGCGCTCGTGATGGCCGTCGCGGGGGCGGGCCGCGACGAGGGCCTGCACGGACCGGACGCCGGACTGTTCGACCTGACCCGGGCGACCCGCCGCGACCACCTGGCCTTCGGACACGGCGTCCACCACTGCATCGGTGCGCCCCTCGCCCGGATGGAGGGAGTGACGGCTCTCTCCGCGCTCTTCGGCAGGTTCCCCGAACTCCACCTCGCCGTCCCCTCCTCGTCCCTGCGCCCCGTGAAGTCCTTCATCTCCAACGGCCACCAGGAACTCCCCGTCCTGCGGTACGGGCCCACGGCGAAGTAGGCGGACACCACCCGCCACGCCGGAAGGCCGGTGGCGGACGGACCGCGAGACCCGTCCGCCACCGGCCCGACACGGCCTACGCGCCCCTCACCCCCGTACGGCGACCGGAGCGGCCACTCCTCCCACCACACTGCGGAACGCGACCGCACCGCGTTGCGTCCCGGTCACCTCCACCGCGATCCCGCCCGGAACACCGCTCAAGGGCGTCCCGGCCGTGGAGACTTCGCGAGCGCCTATCCAGCACGGTGTGTCGAACTCGACGTACCGGGACGTGACCATGTCCGTGGTGAGCGGGCACCACGACCGGGTGCCCGCACCCGCGACGACGGCGTGCGCGGCCTGCTGGCTCGCCTCCATGATCACGAGCCCGGGCACATGGTCGACCGGGTGGTCCATCAGCGCCGGATTCCCGGTGTCGGCGATCAGCGGCCAGCGGCCCGGGTGGTCCGAAACACCGAGCACCACCTCGTCCGCCGAGCTCCGCCCGGCCACCGCCGCCCCCACCGGCGACGGCATGACCCCGGGCCGTGCGGACATGAACGAACCGCGCAGCCGCCGGTAGACCCGCTCCGACACCCAGGAGAATCCGGACTCGCTCGTGACGAAGGCGGTCCCGTGCTGCTCCAGGGTGATCGCTATGCGGATGCCGTTGCGTGCCGTCCAGGTGCAGACGGCCTCGGCGCGGACCGGCGACCGGTCCGTCGCGCGGCGGGGATCGGCGGCGTAGGACATGCCGCTCATCAGGAACTGGTGCGCGGAGCTGATCCCGAACTCGGTGTGCGCGAGGCCGAGTCCGATCTGCCGCAGTGTCTGCGCGATCAGCATGTGGTGGTGCACACTGCCGAGTGCGGGTCCGAAGAAGACGTGCCGCCCGGCCCAGTCGATGTCGAGCGTGTACGTGTTCTCGGCCAGCCGGTCGTAGCCGCGGATCAGTACGTCGTCCGGCTGGACGCGGTGGGCGTCCGCGGGGCGTACCGCGGGGGCGTTGCCGGGTACCCCCCTTCCGGGCGCCGGAACCGGGGTGGTCGTGTCCGTACCGGGCGTCGGGACGGACGGGGTGTGGTGGTGCTTCACGGTGTGGTGCATGTGCTCCCCCCAGGGATGAATGCGCACGTGTTCGGTGGTGTTCGAGTGCGAATACGGAGCAATGAGCCAGGCCCTCAAAGAAGCGGGCCGTAAGGGCCGTTGGGGGCGGGGAGCGCGGCCGGGCACACGGCCGCCGGCGCCGCCTCAACTGGAGGCCGCCGCGAACGGTGCCATAGAATACGGACCAGCCGGTTTCTTGAGGGGAACGTGCCGGAGACACTGAGCCCCGTCAGGCGCATCGTCAGGAGATCTCGAATGGCACGGCAGGAGCGCGCGATCAGGACGCGCAACGCAGTACTGACGGCCGCCGCGGCGGTCTTCGCCGAGCGCGGCTACGAGGCCGCGACGATCCAGGAGATCCTGGAACGGGCCGCGGTGACCAAGGGCGCGCTCTACTTCCACTTCCCCTCCAAGGAAGATTTGGCACGAGGCGTTCTGGACCACGCGGTGACCGAACCGCCGCCCGAACAACCCCTGAAGCTGCAGTCCTTCGTGGACATGGGGCTGATCCTCGCGCACCGGCTGCCGAGGGAGCCACTGTTGCGGGGCGCCGCGCGCATCGCCGCCGACCAGAGCAACCAGCGCTTCTTCGGCAAGCCTTGGCACGACTGGGTGATGCTGACGAGTCAGCAGATCGTCGCAGCTCAAGGCCAGGGCGAGGTCCTGCCGCACGTCGATCCCGAGCGGACCGCCCAGACGATGGTCGGCTCCTTCACCGGAATCCAGCTGATGTCCCAAGCCGCCACCGAGATGGCCGACTTCGAGGAGCGCATCTCCCTCCTCTACGACCTGGTGCTGCCCAGCATCGCGGTGCCCGGCGTCCTCGGCCGGCTCGACACCCGGCCCGAACGCGGCGCCCGCGCCTTCGCGGAGGCCCGCGCCGCCGCCGAGGGCCACGACCACGCGGACCCCGGACGGCCGGACGCCTTCGGCGCCGGCCGGCCGACGGCGCGCACGGCCTGACCCCGGGCTCCGCTACCCACCCCCCACCGCGGATTCCTCTCCGCCCTCCGGGTCGCGGTCCGAGCGCGGCCAGACGTAGGGCAGATCCTCCGGGGCCTTCGGGAAGAGCGGCCGGTAGTGCTCCGGGTCCTTGCGCACCAGCGCGGAGCGATGGCTCAGGTGGAACGCCCCGTCCCCGAGCCAGGGCGGCAGTTCGCCCGACTCCGCCAGATCCTCCTGGCTCCGCACCAGGGCCCGGCCCCGTCCGCGGAACGCGGCGAGGTCCGCCGACAGGGTCGCCGCGCAGGTGTCCGCCCGGCCCGTCTCCGTCCACACCCCGCAGACGTCGAGCCCGTACCGCACCAGCGCCTCCTCGTACCCGGCCCACATCCGGACGGCGGGATGCCGCCGCCAGCCGTAGCCGGGCACCGTCAGCCCGCGCAGCACCTGGATCGCCTCCACCCGCTGCTTCCCGAGGCGGCGGTCGTCGAGCGCACGGGCACTGCGTCGGAAGTCCGGGTACGGCAGGAACGTCTGCATGGAAGAGCGTGTACCGCGCCCGCGGTCACCGGCACCCGTCGCGGCGCCGTTTCATCCGACTGCGGACCCCGGGCGCGCGGACGGATTCACCCGGAACGCTCCGGGTACGCGAAGTGGCGGCGCATCCGCGCTCCGGCAACCATGGGCACGTCGAACGGAGAACTCAGATGACCGACCGCAGGCCGGAAGGCCCCGTGTACACCGGCGCCTCGGGAAGCCCGCCGCCGGTACCCGCCGACATGCCCGACCAGCAGGTACAGGAGGGCGAGGACGCCCTGGACGTCCCCGCGCCGCCCTGGGTGGACCAGGAGGACGACTCCGACGAGGCCGACCCCGACGAGGCCGGCGCGGGCGCACACGCCGCCCGCAACGCGGGCGTCCACCCGGAGCACCCGACCCCGGACGAGTCCACGGGCTGAGCCGCCGGGGCGTCCGGGCCCCGTACCCCCGCCGCCACGGCATCCGTGCCCCCGCCGCCAGGGCGTCCGGCGCGCAAAAACCGATTGAGTCCCGGGTGATACCCGTGGCAGGCTCGCCCGCCGGTACGCGATCCGGGACCGCCGCGCACGCGACAGTGGGCGGTCCCCGGGTCGACGGCGAGCGTCCCCGGAGGACCGGTTGGCATCGATCAAGAAGTTCCAAGTCACCTTCGACTGTGCGGAACCCGAGCGCGTCGCCCGCTTCTGGTGCGAGGTGCTCGGGTACGTCGTACCGCCGCCGCCGGAGGGATTCGGGAGCTGGGACGACTACGACCGCTCGCTGCCGCCCGAGCGCCGGGGCGCGTCGTTCGCCTGCGTGGATCCCACGGGGGCGGGCCCGCGGCTGTACTTCCAGCGGGTTCCCGAGGGCAAGGTCGTCAAGAACAGGGTCCACCTCGACGTACGGGCCGGCATCGGGCTCGTGGGTGACGAGCGCCTGGCCGTACTCGAAGCGGAGTGCGCGCGGCTGGTCGCGCTCGGCGCGGTGTGCGTGCGGGTCATGCGCGCCGACGGCTTCGACGAGTCCTGCATCGCGATGCGGGACGTCGAGGGCAACGAGTTCTGCCTCGACTGAGGTCCGCGCCGGGCACCGCGGCGACCGCCGGGGGCGGCGCCGCTTCCCGCGCGACCGCCCGTGCCCGAGCCGGCCGCCGGGCCGTCTGCGCGCCG
>NZ_JBSFVR010000254.1:0-11004 GCF_053592415.1 Streptomyces sp. NPDC002690
GTACCGATCGCCCGCAGGTCGACACCGTCGCGCCCCAGTTCGAGCCCGATGGCGCCCCCTGTGCCGTACCCGCGGCGGCGGCGAGTTCACGGCCGCCGTGCGCGGAGAGCCGCGCCAGCCCGAAGAGCGACGCCTCGCCCCTGCGCAGCAGCCAGCCCGTGGCGAGCGCGGCCAGCAGGTGGCCGAGGATCATGGGCAGGCCGGGCAGCAGCCCCGCCGCCGGGGTGGCGGCGGACGCGAGGTGGACATGGGCGCCGGTCACGGTCGCCGGGTCGACGCCCGCTTCCGTGACGATGCGGCGGGCCTGGGCGAGGCCGATCGAGCCGGGGGTGTCACCGCAGACCAGCGAGGCGGCGAACCGGACGAGCGACGCGTCGTCCCCCGTGGCCGGAGCCGCGGGGGCTCCCATGGCGGCGGCCGTCATGGGGTGGGCGAGCCCGAAGAGCGTGTGCAGCGAGAGCTGCCCGCAGGCCAGGACCGCCGCGATCGACGGCAGCGAGCGCTCGCGCCCGGCGAGCGGTGCCACCACCGCGAGGGCGACGAAGAACCCGCAGAGCAGTGTCCACCCGGGTACGTCGGAGGCGGAGGCGACGCCATGTCCCGCGGCGGACAGCACGACGCAGACCGCGGCGAACACCGAGGCCCTCAGGAGCCGCAGACCGGCTCCGGCGCGTGTGACGGACCGTGCGTCAGGCGTAGACATGGCCGGGCCATCATCGCACTGCGCCCCCGCCCGTGGGGCGGCAGGTCCGGAACGTCATCTTCCGTACTGTTCGGGGTGCGTTGCGCGGGAAGCGGAACTGTTGCACACGATGCAGAACGTGACCGGTGTGACGGTCGTTGTAGCTGGTGGCGGGGGGCGTGCCGGGCGCCGGGGCCGGTCCGTGGTCCGGACATACACCGGCAAGCGGAATATTCGCGTCCGCCGAATGAGGGCTATCACGGCAGAACCGTGCTTACGGGGTGCCCTCCACGGCAATACGTATCGGTATGTCGAGCCGCAGCCAGGAGGCTGGAGCATGAGCATGTGGTGGTCACTCCATTTGCGGCGCGAAGCCGCGAGCGTTCCGCTCGCCCGTCGATTTCTCCTCGGCAGTATGGAGACGGCGGGAGTGGATCCGGACATCTCGTACGACTTGTCGGTGGCGCTCACCGAGGCCTGTGCCAACGCCGTGGAACACGGCGGGGACCGTGCCGTCGACCAAGGAGACCTCGGGGGCACCGCCCCCGGCCGCGCCGGTACCGACCGGCACGCGGGCGCCTCCGGTCAGTACCGGGTCACCGCGTATCTGGACGGCGAGACCTGCCGTATCGAGGTCGCGGACTCCGGACCGGGCTTCCCCGCCCGGCGAACCCTTCGCCCCGCAGCACATCCTTCCGATATCGGCGGCGCTCCGGCGAACAAGCCGGACTGCGCCGCCGACCCGTGGGACATGGCCGAGAGCGGCCGTGGCCTCGGACTCATCGAACAGCTCGCCGACCACGTCCACATCGGCAACCGGCCGGGACGCGGGACCGTGGTGAGTTTCGACAAGACCCTGAAATGGCGCGAGGGCGCGCTGCTCATGGTTTCCTGAGCGGCGCGCCCCGGCGCGGGTTCCGCGCGGTCTCCCGTGCGGTTCCTCGTACGGGAGACCACGCGGTTGCCCGTATGACGGGTGTCAGCCCTTGAGACCGGCCATCCAGGTCTCGATCTCGGCGGAGGCGCGGGGCAGCTTGTCGGAAAGGTTCCGGTTGCCGTCCTCCGTGACGAGGATGTCGTCCTCGATCCGGACGCCGATGCCGCGGTACTCCTCCGGCACGGTCAGGTCGTCGGCCTGGAAGTACAGACCCGGCTCCACCGTCAGGCACATGCCCGGCTCCAGCGTGCCGTTGACGTACGTCTCGGTGCGCGCCGCGGCGCAGTCGTGGACGTCCATGCCGAGCATGTGGCCGGTGCCGTGCAGGGTCCAGCGGCGCTGGAGGCCCAGCTCCAGGACCTTCTCGACGGTGAGGTCGCCGAACAGGCCCCACGCGACCAGGTGCTCGGTGAGCACGCGCTGCGCGGCGTCGTGGAAGTCCCGGAAGTCGGCGCCGGGCTTCACGGCGGCGATGCCCGCCTCCTGCGCCGCGTACACCGCGTCGTAGATCTTGCGCTGGAGCGGCGAGAACGTGCCGTTGATCGGCAGGGTCCGCGTCACGTCGGCGGTGTAGAGGTCGTTGGTCTCCACGCCGGCGTCGAGCAGCAGCAGTTCGCCGGAGCGGACGGCGCCGTCGTTGCGGACCCAGTGCAGGGTGGTGGCGTGCGGGCCGGCGGCGCAGATCGAGCCGTAGCCGATGTCGTTGCCCTCGACGCGGGCGCGCAGGAAGAACGTGCCCTCGATGAAGCGCTCGCTCGTGGCCTCGGCCTTGTCGAGCACCTTCACGACGTCCTCGAAGCCGCGCGCGGTGATGTCGCACGCCTTCTGGAGCTCGGCGATCTCGAAGGCGTCCTTCACCAGGCGTGCCTCGGAGAGGTACACCCGCAGTTCCTCGTCGCGCTCGGCGGTGACCTTGTCGGTCAGCGCGCCCTCGATGCCGGCGTCGTAGCCCCGGACGGCGCGGACCGGGCCGGTGGCCTCCGTCAGCGCGGCGGCGAGCTCGCGGACGTCCTTGGCGGGGATGCCCAGCACCTGCTCGGCCTCGGCGAGGGAGTGGCGGCGGCCGACCCACAGCTCGCCCTGGCCGTCGAGCCAGAACTCGCCGTTCTCGCGGTCGGAGCGGGGCAGCAGGTAGACGGTCGCGTCGTGGCCGGCCTCGCCGGTCTTCGGCTCCAGGACGAGGACGCCGTCCTGGGTCTGGTCGCCGGTGAGGTAGGCGTACTCGGAGGAGGCGCGGAACGCGTACTCCGTGTCGTTGGCGCGGGTCTTCAGGTGGCCCGCGGGGACGACGAGGCGCTCGCCGGGGAAGCGCGCGGAGAGCGCGGCGCGGCGGGTGGCGGTGTGCGGGGCCTGCGGCAGGGGCGCGAGACCGTGCAGCTCGGTGTCGGCCCAGCCCGACTTCATGCTCGCGGCGAGCTCGTCGGAGACGGCCGGGTACAGGCCGTTCTTCCGGGTCTTGATCGGCTCGGTCTCTTCGGTCGCTTCGATTTCCGGGGTCTCCGGGGTGCGCTCGTCGGACACGATGTGGCTCTCCTTGCTACGACACTGGGCCCCACCATCGTACGGGCGTACGGAAGGGGGCTCAGGGGGTGAGGGCCTCTTACCGCAGGGCCCACGGATCAGAGGGCCGGCGGCGCGGAGAGGGCATGGCTGATCCGCGGAGAGCATGGCTGATCTGCGCGGATACCAGAAGCGGATGGAGAGATTCCGGAAATCTGCTTCGCGAGGCACTGCGGCAGGGGTCGCCGTGGAGGCGTTACGGCAGGCGTCGCCGTGGTGGCGCCACGGGAGCGTCGTCGTGGAGGCGCTCTCCCGAGACGCCTCCGGGGAGCGGGGCCGACGGGCCCGGTCCGGGGAGCGGCACGGGGACCGGTCAGTCGAAACGCACGGCGAGGAGGACCACGTCGTCGGTGCGGTCGGCCGGGGTGTTTCCGGGCAGCAAGGTGCGCAGCACGTGGTCGGCCACCGCCTCCGGGTCGTGTCGGGCGGCCCGCGGTACCCCGGCGGCGGTGGCACGCAGCCGCGCGAAGGCCCGGTCCGTCGAGTCGCCGGTGCGGCGCAGCAGCCCGTCGGTGTAGAGGAGAACGGTTTCACCCGACTCGGGGCTGAACTCCACGCTCGGCGCCTCCCAGCACGCCAGCATGCCGAGCGGCGCGGAGACGCTGGTCTCGACGAACTCGGTACGCCGGTCGCCGACCACGAGCGGTGGGGCGTGCCCGGCGCCGGCCAGCACGATCCGGCGCAGCGCCGGTTCGCAGTAGGCGAAGAGCGCGGTCGCGGTGCGCGCCGGTTCGGTGAGCCGGAGCAGCAGCTCCAGGTCCGAGAGGACGGCCACCGGGTCCTCGCCCTCCATGACGGCGTACGCGCGCAGCCCGGAGCGGAGCCGTCCCATCGCGGCCGTCGCGCCGGGGCCGGAGCCGCCGGCGGCTCCCACCGAGAGGCCGAGCGCGCCGTCCGGGAGCGGCAGGGCGTCGTACCAGTCGCCACCGCCGTCCGGGGCGGGGCGGTGACGTGCGGCCAGCCGCACGCCGGGGATGCGCGGCAGCCGGCTCGGCAGCAGTTCCTCGGCGACGACCGCCAGATCGGACCGGGCGCGTTCGAGTTCGAGGAGTCGGGCCAGGTGCTCGGCTGCGTACCGCCCGTACAGGCCGACGAGGTGCTGTTGCCGCTCCAGGGGTTCGGCAGGTTCGTCGTAGAACCAGACGGCCGCGCCGAGCCGGGCGCCGGACCGGGAGACGAGGGGCAGGGCGTAGCTGGCGGCGTATCCGAGCCGCTCGGCGACCTCGCGGTGGCGGGGGTCGAGGTCAGCCTCGGCGAGGAGGTCCGGGTTGCTCACCGGGCCGGTGGCCGGGGGCGGAGCGTCGAGAATCCGGCCGTGGGGGGTGGCGGTCCGCGGGACGGTCTCGATGATGCCGAGGTCGGCGTGGCCGAGGCCGTGGCCGATGGTGGTGCGCGGGCCCCGGCCGTCGTCGGGTTCGAGGACCAGGAGGCCGCGGTGGGCTCCGACGAGGGCCGCTCCGGCGCTCAGCAGCTCCGGGAGCGCGCTGTCGAGGGTGTGGGTCCCGGCCAGCCGCTCGGTGAGTTCGTGGAGGGTGGTGAGGTCGGAGACCCATCCGGCCAGGCGGTCCTGGAGAAAGGCGCCCGGCGCGGGCGGCACCGTGGTCAGCGGTTCCGGAGTGTGCGTTGAAACCGGAACAGTGGGATTGATTCCAGCCATTTTTGGCAAGTGTCGGGCGCTCATGGCCTCCGGCTTTCCGACCGGCGAGTTCCGTCGAATAGCATCGCAAACCCCCCTGTCATTCTGCGCCACTATCAAGGCGTCCACATGTACACGTACAAGTAAGGCGATGTCCAGCATTGTCCTTGCGAGACTCCTGGTGTCCACGGGATACTCAACTTGGCCGAAAAATGCGGCAGGCGGCAGGTATTTGCTGTCGACTGGACGAGTTCTTCGGGCAGTGCCCTCCGGAGCGTTGTGCGGGGTGGAGCGTCATTCCGGTCGTGCGGGGTACGTAGTCGTTGAAGCGCGGGGCAGTTGGGACGGCCCCGGAACCCGGCGGCGGGAGCGGGCGTCCTCGTCCGTGACGGACGCCGTTCGGGAGTGGCGGGACCTCGCCCCGGCGGCACACGCGTGGCATGGCTCTTGACCGTCCCGCCGCGGCTGGACCGCACGAGGTGGTCCGGCTCCCGACAGTTCGACTCCGCAAGGCCGTTCGACTCAGGCACGGTCCGGTTCGACCCGTCTTCGCTCCGGCGCGCTCGGCCCGGCTCCGTCCGGCGCCCGCCGCACGTCTCTCCGTGCGGTGGCCCGACGAGCACGCGCGGTCACGGACGTACGGTCGCGAAGGCACAGCGATGAACGCGCGGTCCCGCATGCGCGGTCGGGTACGCAGTGATGCACGCACGGTGATCGGCGCACAGTGATCAACGCACGGTGATGCACGAGCCAAATGAACCGCGCACGGTGATCGACGCGGAGATCGGTCCGGTGATCGACGCGGTGATCGACCCAGTGATCTACGCACAGTCAGAGTCGCCGCCGCGAAGCAGTGCGATGCGCGGGCGGCGGCGTGGACCTCGGCGTTCAACGGAAAGGAACGAGCGCTCATGCGCGAGATCCCCGGAAGGCGACGCGGGAGCCGGTTCCGGCGTGGGGGCGGCACCGCTCGACTCGACGCGGCGCTGGCCTGCGCAATCGGCCGGCAGTGGCCCGTCCTGCCCGGTGTGGGGCTGTCCACCGCCCGGAGCGGCTGCGCCTGCCCCGACCCCGAGTGCGTGGTGCCCGGCGCGCACCCCTTCGATCCCGGACTGCTCGCGGCCACCACGGACGAGCGCATGGTGCGGTGGTGGTGGACCGGGCGTCCCACAGCCCCGGTACTGCTGGCCACCGGTGGCCGCGCGCCGTGCGCCGTGAGCTTGCCGGCGGTGAGCGGCGCGCAGGCGCTCGCGGTGCTGGACGCGCGGGGCATGCGGCTCGGGCCGGTGATCGCGACGCCGACCCGGTGGGCGCTGCTGGTCCGCCCGTACACCCTGGAGCTTCTGGGCGAACTGCTGCATGCCCAGGAGTGGGTGCCCAGTTCGCTGCGCTTCCACGGGGAGGGCGGCTACCTGGTGGTGCCGCCCGCGGGGAAGGGCGACGGCGGGGTCCGCTGGGAACGGCCTCCGGCGGCGCGGAGCACCACGCCGTGGCTGCCGGACGTCGGTACGGTCCTGGACGCGCTGGTGGCGGCGAGTACGAGTGCTCCGGGCGGCGGGACCCGGCTCGCCTACTGAAGGCGGGCGGCCGGGGGCGTACCCGGGTGCGGATTCCCGGGCGATCCGCCCGGAGAAGTGCCCGAGAAGTGCCCGGAGACCGCGGGGCACCTCTCCGGGCGCCCGGCGTTCTTTCGGACGTACCCCGGAGCGTCACCCCGTGCATTCCGACGGGACTTCGGTGCGGGGATTCCGGGTCGCGAAGGAAGAGCGTGGGTAGGCGAATTCTTGACCGTCCTTTCGAACTTGAGAGCCTTTCTGGAATGCTTTCCTTCACTGTTCTTGAATACCTGTCGTACAAGGAATGCGGTATCCGACTTCCGGCCGTGTCCACGCCTCGGGTGCGCGCTTCCGCCTCATGCCGCGGCGTGAGGACGCACAGGGGATGTACGGGGGATGCACAGCGGGCGCACAACTGTCGCGCCCGGTCTCCCGCGTGAGGCTTCGTCGCCCCGAGTGGCCGGTCCGCGCGGGGCCCGGCGGGGCGGACGTCGAGGGTGATGGTGCGGGGCGGCGGATCGCGTCCGTGCTCCCGGAGCGTGGGCGGCCGTCGCCCCGGCGGACCGGCGGTTTCCCGTCCTGCGTACCCGTCGGGTACGCAGGACGGGTACGGGAGGGCCTCGGCAAGGGCCCGTCGTTCGGGGCGGGTTGGGGTTCGTTCCGCCGTGGTGGCACGCGGTGTTCGCGGTACGGGCGCGCGGGGGCGTCCGGACATCTGCGCGAAGGCCGTCGCGCGCGAGATGCGCGGGAGATACGAGGGCGAAGGGCCGTCGTGCGTGGGGCGGCGGGCCGCTCGCGGTTTCGTCGCGGGCCGGGCCGTCCCTGAAATGGAGACGCCCGGTCGCTGGCGACGGGGGATGCACCAGCGACCGGGCTTTCAGAACCGTAACAAGAGATCTGCCGTTCGCAAATTCGATCTCGCCTATGAGGGACGGGATTTACTCGTCGGCACGGTTCGTTGTGACGCGAGTCACCGATCGGACCCGCGGTTCGTCACTGTCAGCTGAGCGTCACTTGGCGGTTGGTGAGCCCGCCGCGTGCCCGGCGCTCTTCCGCGGTCAGCGGTGCCTCGGAAGCCAGCGCCCCGGCCAGCCGCTCGGCGAACTCGGCCGCGGGCTTCTCGCACTCGTCGGCGGTCATGGCGCTCGGGAGGTCCCACACCGGGACGACGAGACCGTGGGCGCGGAACGAACCGACCAGCCGGGTCCCCTCGCCGAGCGAGGTCTCGCCGGCCGCGTGCAGCCGGGCGAGAGCGTCGAGGAGCTTCTCCTCGGGGTGCGGCATGACCCAGCGCAGGTGGTTCTTCTCCGGGGTCTCGCACCAGTACGCGGCGTCCACGGAGGACAGCAGCGAGGTCGGGATGGCGGCGTCGTTGGCGCGCTCCAGGGAGGCGGTCACCTCGGCCGTGGCGTTCTCCGCGTCCGGCACCCAGAACTCGAAGCCCGAGTGGACGACGGGCTCGAACGGCGCGTCGGCGGCGAGCAGGTCCT
This sequence comes from Streptomyces sp. NPDC002690, assembly GCF_053592415.1. NCBI lineage: Bacteria > Bacillati > Actinomycetota > Actinomycetes > Kitasatosporales > Streptomycetaceae > Streptomyces > Streptomyces sp. NPDC002690. The sequence continues at coordinate 7,862 of NZ_JBSFVR010000254.1, forward strand.
GCAGGCGCGGACCGTCGGCGGCGACCCGGCGGGCTGCGACCGGGGTGCCGGGCGCGGCCTCCAGCGCCTGCTGGAGGGCGTCGGCCAGACCGCGGCTGAGGTCACCGGAGGAGGTGTCGTTCTGCAGGGCGAGCAGGATGGAGCCGTCGTCGCGGCGGAGTGCCGGCCAGGCCATCGGCAGCACGGTCGCGAGCGTGACGGACGGGACGCCCTCGGGCAGTCCGTCCTTCAGCGTCAGCGGGACGGTCGCGGCGGGCACCAGTTCGCGCAGCGCGACCCAGTCGCACTCCCCGGCCAGTCCCTCGAACGGGCGCTGGACGAGCTCGGTGACCGCGTGCGCGGCGGTGCGTCCGTGACACGCCTTGTACCGGCGGCCCGAACCGCAGGGGCAGGGCTCGCGGGCCCCGACGACGGGGATCTCCCCGTCGTTCACCTGCGGCTTCGCGGCCTTGGTCGTCTGAGGGCGCTTCTTGGCCATGGTCGGCATTCTCCCGGTTGCGGCGGTGCGGTCTGAGAGTCTGTCGGGTGGCTTTCGACCGGGTGGTGGACGCGGTCCGGTGCGTGCGATTCCAAGGCGTCGGGACGGCCTCGTAGCGGAGCTACCAGGGCATCCCGACCACGCGGGAAGCGTGCGTGCCAGGGCGTGGCCGCCCGATCAGAGGTCATCCGACAGGCTCTGAGGCGCGAGCCTAGTGCCTCCCGCGCCCCGGACCCGACCGCCGCCCGCGCCTTCGGGAGCGCCGTCGGGCGCCCGGTCCGGTACGTGGTTCCGGTAGGTGAGTTCGGTGCCGGGCTCCGTCGTCCGGCTCTGCCGCCGGGGCTCGTGCCCGGCTGTGTCGTACGGCTTCCCGTACGCCTGCCGTACGTCCGTGCCGTACGGCTGTGTCGTGCTGCGCGCGGCGCCGCGCGCCCGGTCCTCAGCTCGCGTCGTCCAGGGCGGACAGCCCGTCGAGGTCCAGGCCCTCGAAGCCGGACAGCCCGTCGAATCCGGGCAGTCCGCCGAAGCCGGGCAGCGCGTCGAGGCCCGGGTGACCGTCCCCGGAGTTCAGCCGGGCGAGGCCGTCGAGGCCGTCGAGCCCCTCCAGTCCTTCGAACCGCTCCTCCGCCGCCACCAGCGCCCAGACCGTGACCTCGCCCGGGGCGTCGTCCCTGACGCCCCACTTTTCGGAGAGGGCGCTGATGATGTTCAGCCCGCGCCCGCCCCGAGCCGTCACCGAGGGGGTGGAGGGGATGGGCCGGGTGGGCCCGCCTCCGTCCGTGACCTCCACGGTCAGGCCGCCCCGGCGGTCCACGCGCCAAGCGGCGCGGACGTCGCCGTCACCGACGTCCACGTGCTGCCCCAGCGGTCTGCCGTGCCGGCAGGCGTTGCTGAGGAGTTCGGACAGGATCAGGACCGCGTCGTCGACGACCGCGTCCGAGACCCCGTTGTCCCGTAGTTGTGCGCGCATCCGGTGCCGCGCCTGCCTCACGCCCGCAGGGCCGTGGGGAACGGCCATGCTCGACGACGTGGGCACTTCTTGTGCCACCACCAACGTCACCCCCGAGACCTCCTTTGCCCCACGCCACGAAGGGGATGCCCCTCTGAGCTGCGCCGGAAACCGGTCAAAGCATCTCTGGTGACGCACTCGTAACGGCTCGACACGTACGGAATGCGCCGGTGCACTCCCCGTGACGGGTCTGACGGGTCCCGGGGACGACCGTTACGGGCGTCCGAGTTGGGAAAGGACCCGTTTCGGGCGATTGGTGATGATGGCCTCGATCCCCAGCTCGGCGCAGAGCGCCACGTCCTCCGGCTCGTTCACGGTCCAGACGTGTACGTGGTGCCCGGCCCGGTGCAGCCGGCGGATGTAGTCGGGGTGGTTGCGTACGATCCGGATGCCCGGTCCGGCGATCTGCGCGCCGGCGGGCAGCCGCCCGTCCCGCAGCCGGGGCGTGAGGAACTGCATCAGGTAGACGGTGGGCAGGGTGGGAGCCGCCGTGCGGACCCGGTGCAGGGACCGGGCGGAGAAGCTCATGACGCGTACGGGTGAGGGGCCTTCGGCCGGCGGGGAGTCGAGGCCGAACTCTCTGAGCAGCCGCAGCAGCCGCTCCTCGACCTGCCCGGCCCACCGGGTCGGGTGCTTGGTCTCGATGGCGAGCTGGAGCGGCCGGCCCGTCGCCCGTACCTCGGTGACCAGTTCCAGCAGACGTTCCAGGGTGAGTACGGAGGTCAGCTCGCCGGGCGCCGGGTCCCAGTCGGGGGACTCCTCGCGGTCCTTCCACGAGCCGAAGTCGAGCGCGGCGAGCTCCGAGAGTTCGAGCGCGGAGACCGCGCCCCGCCCGTTGGAGGTGCGGTTGACCCGGCGGTCGTGGACACAGACGAGCTGCCCGTCGGCGGTGAGCCGTACATCGCACTCCAGCGCGTCGGCGCCGTCCTCGATGGCTTTCCGGTACGCGGCCAGGGTGTGTTCGGGGGCGTCGTCGGAGGCTCCGCGATGGGCCACGACCTGGATGGGGGACGGGCTGGAGGGCTGTCGTGCGTCGGTCACCGCGTCATGGTGTCACCGCGACGCGGCGGCCGTGCGTTCCTTGTGCCGGGAGTGCCGTTTTGTCTGATGTAAAGATTGGTGTGCGGATGCACAGGTCCTGCTTACAGTGGCCTGACGTGTTCTGGGCAAAGCTTGGGCCCAGACACTGCAGAGCGGATCTCTTGCCGAATGCCGAGTGGAACCGAGGAGTAAAGAGCTGTGAGCACCGAGAACGAGGGCCACGAGGGCGCCGCGGTCCCCGCCGTACCGCCCGCTCCGTCAGTACCTCCCGTGCCGGCCGCCGCTCCTGAGGACCCCCGCCGGGACACGCCCGAGGCGCCGGCGACGGCGCATCAGGAAGACACGGCTCCGGCCGCGCAGGGCTCCACCGGGCCCGCCGCGCCCGCCGAGCCGCCCCAGGAACCGCCGTACGTGGACGGCCGGGCCGACGACACCTCCCCGTCGGCCGAGCCCGCCGGACCGTACGGCACCACTCCCGCACCGGCCGCACCGGCCCCGGCCGAGCAGGCTTCGGAGCAGCCGACGGAGGTGCGGCCGGTCGTCGAGCCCGCGCAGGCATCCTGGCTCGGTGCGCTGGTCGCCGTCCTCGCCACCGTCTGCCTGCTGCCGTACATC
>NZ_JBSFVR010000255.1:0-10994 GCF_053592415.1 Streptomyces sp. NPDC002690
ACCAGCTCGTCCACACCGTCCGCACCGGGCGCGAAGCCGAACTCGAACTTGGTGTCGGCCAGGATGAGCCCCCCCGGAGCCGTCCGGGGCGCCCGAGGTGCCCGAAGCGCCCGGCGGGCCGCCAAAGGGCCCTCAGGAGGCTCCGGCGGACGGCAGGCGGTTCACCGTACGGCTGGCGAACTTCGAGGGCCCCTTCGACCTGCTGCTCCAGCTGATCACCCGGCACCGGCTGGACGTGACCGAGGTCGCGCTCTCCAGGGTCACCGACGAGTTCATGGCCCACATCCGCGCGATGGGGGCGGACTGGGACCTGGACCAGACCACCGAGTTCCTGGTGGTCGCCGCGACCCTGCTCGATCTCAAGGCCGCCCGGCTGCTGCCCACCGCCGAGGTCGAGGACGAGGCCGACCTCGCGCTCCTGGAGGCGCGGGACCTGCTCTTCGCGCGGCTGCTGCAGTACCGGGCGTACAAGAGGATCGCGGACATCTTCAGCGACCGGCTGGACGCCGAGTCGCGCCGCTTCCCGCGTACGGTCGGGCTGGAGCCGCACCACGCGGCGCTGCTGCCGGAGGTCGTCCTCAGCATCGGCCCCGAGGGGTTCGCCCGGCTCGCCGTGAAGGCCATGCAGCCCCGTCCCGAGCCCCAGGTCTACGTGGACCACATCCACGCGCCGCTGGTCAGCGTGCGCGAGCAGGCGGGGATCGTGGTCGCGCTGCTGCGGACGTCGGGCGCGGCCAGTTTCCGGGAGCTCACCGAGGACGCGGGAGACACCCTCACGGTGGTGGCACGCTTCCTCGCGCTGCTGGAGCTGTACCGGGAGAAGGCGGTCGTGCTGGACCAGGAGGAGGCGCTCGGCGAACTCCTCGTGCGGTGGTGCGGCGAGGAGGGCGCGCAGCCCGTCGTGACCGACGAGTTCGACCAGGAAGTCCAGCCGGACGCGGAAGAGGGTGTGGAGTCGTGAGTGGAGCCGGCGGGATCGGCGGGATCAACGGAGTCGGCGGGACCGGGGGAGTCGCCGCCGGACCGGAGCACGGGGGCGCACCGGGGCACGGCGGGGCGCGGGGGTTCGCGGACGAGCGGCAGCCCGGGTACGACGGGGAGCCCGCCGGGTACGGGAGCGTGGCGGACCTGGAGCTGAAGCCCGCCCTGGAGGCGGTGCTGATGGTCGTGGACGAGCCGGCCACCGAGGAACACCTCGCGAAGGTCCTCCAGCGGCCCCCGAGGGCCGTGGCCCTCGCCCTGCGGGAGCTGGCCGACGAGTACACCGCCCAGCGCCGCGGATTCGATCTGAGGCTCGTGGCGGGCGGCTGGCGGTACTACACCCGGCCCGCCTACGCGGAGGCGGTGGAGAGCTTCGTCCTGGACGGCCGGCAGGCCCGTCTCACCCAGGCGGCACTGGAGACCCTGGCGGTCGTCGCGTACCGCCAGCCGGTCAGCCGTTCGAGGGTCTCGGCGGTGCGCGGAGTGAACTGCGACGGGGTCATGCGGACCCTCCTCCAGCGTGCTCTGGTCGAGGAGGCGGGGACGGAACCCGAAACAGGTGCGATCCTGTACAGGACGACGAACTACTTTCTGGAGCGTATGGGCCTGCGTGGTCTGGACGAGCTCCCGGAACTCGCTCCCTTCCTTCCGGAAGCGGACGCGATCGAGGCTGAGACGCTAGAGGGTGTGCCGTCGTTCGATCCGGACGCACCGGACACCCCGGATACTCACGCAGACGACAAGACGGAATTTTGATGCGAAGCAGTGGCAGTAACAGCGGAAGCGGCAGCAGCGGCGGCGGCAACCGGAACCCCCGGGGCGGCAGCGGCGGGTCCTTCCGGTCCAACTCCCAGGGCGGTGGCCAGGGCGGTCGTGGCCAGGGCGGTAGTCAGGGCGGTCGTGGCCAGGGCGGTCGCGGACCGGCCCAGGGCGGTCGCGGCCAGGGCGGTCAGGGCGGTCGGGGGCCTGCTCAGGGCGGCCAGGGCCGCGGCGGGCGCGACGAGCAGCAGGAGCAGCGTCCGCGCCGCCCCCGCCCCGAGGAGCGCCGTTACGACGTAGGCCCCTCGACCAGCTCGTCGGGCGCCGGTGACAGCGAAGCCCGCAAGGGCCGCGGCGCCTCGGCCCGCGGCGGCGCCAAGGGCGGACCGAAGTCCCCGCAGCCCGGCAACGCCCGTGGCGGCTTCCGGCGCGGCCCGTCGGGCCAGGCCCGGCCGCGCGAGCTGGACGCGAAGATCGAGCAGCGCAACCGCGACCGGTACGCGGACAAGCCGGACTTCAAGGTGGTCAGGACCCACCCGGGCGCCGAGCAGGAGGGCGAGCGGCTGCAGAAGATCCTCGCCCGGGCCGGCATGGGCTCGCGGCGGGCGTGCGAGGAGCTGATCGAGCAGGCGCGCGTCGAGGTCAACGGCGAGATCGTGCTGGAGCAGGGCAAGCGCGTCGACCCCCAGAAGGACGAGATCAAGGTCGACGGCCTGACCGTCGCGACCCAGTCGTACCTCTTCTTCGCGCTGAACAAGCCGGCCGGCGTGGTCTCCTCGATGGAGGACCCGGACGGCCGCCAGTGCCTCGGCGACTACGTCACCAACCGTGAGACGCGGCTCTTCCACGTCGGCCGGCTGGACACCGAGACCGAGGGCATCATCATGCTCACCAACCACGGTGAGCTCGCCCACCGCCTGACCCACCCGAAGTACGGCGTGAAGAAGACGTACCTCGCCGCGATCCAGGGCCCGCTCCCGCGCGACCTGGGCAAGCGGCTCAAGGACGGCATCCAGCTGGAGGACGGGTACGCCCGCGCCGACCACTTCCGTGTCGTCGAGAACACCGGCAAGAACTACCTGGTCGAGGTGACCCTCCACGAGGGCCGCAAGCACATCGTCCGCCGGATGCTCTCCGAGGCCGGTTTCCCGGTCGACCGCCTGGTGCGGACGTCCTTCGGGCCGATCCCGCTGGGTGACCAGAAGTCCGGCTGGCTGCGCCGCCTGACCAACACCGAGGTCGGCATGCTGATGCGCGAGGTCGGTCTGTAAGACCCCGGAGGAGCCCCGGCTCCCTCCCGAAGGCCCGCGGCCGGTCCTGTTCGATTTTCTGAACAGGACCGGCCGCGGGCCTTTCGCATGCCTCGGCGCACCTTTATAGTCAAGGTGACCATTAAGGAGGCGGGCATGAGTCTCGCGGATGTTCTCGACCCCTTGCAGGAGCCCCTGTTCACCTGGCTGGACACCCCCGTCAGCTGGACCGAGGTGCTCGGATTCGGCAGCGGGGCGCTCTGCGTCTGGCTCGTGGTGCGCCAGCACCTGGCCAACTGGCCGGTCGGCATCGCCAACAACCTCTTCTTCGTGCTGCTGTTCGCACAGTCCGGCCTCTACGCCGACGCCGGACTCCAGATCGTCTTCATCGCCCTCGCCGCGTACGGCTGGTGGACCTGGACCCACGGGGGTGGACCAGGGGCACCCGTCCTGCCGGTGCGCGGCACGCCGCGCACCGAAGGGGCCTGGCTGCTCGCGGCGGGGGCGGTGGGGACCCTCGCGCTGACCCTGCTGCTCTCCCGGGCCACCGACTCGACCGTGCCGTTCTGGGACGCGCTGACGACCGCGCTCTCCCTGATGGCGACCTACGGACAGAGCCGCAAGCGGGTCGAGTCCTGGTGGCTGTGGATCGCCGCCGACCTCGTCTACATCCCGCTCTACGCCCACAAGGGCCTGTATCTGACCTCGCTGCTGTACGTCGGCTTCCTCGCGCTCTGCGTGGCCGGGCTGCGCTCCTGGCGGCGCGACCTCGCCGCGGACCCGGGCGCGGCCGGACGCTCGGCCGGGCGCACGGAGGTGACGGCGTGAAGAAGTACGCCCACGGCCTGGTGCTCGGCAAGTTCTACCCGCCGCACGCGGGCCACCACCACCTCGTCCGCACCGCCCAGGACCGCTGCGAGCGGCTGACCGTCCTGGTCTGCGCCGCCGGCGTCGAATCGGTGCCGCTCGTCGACCGGGTCGCCTGGATGCGCGAGACGCACCCCGGCGCCACGGTCGTGGGAGCGGTGGACGACATACGCATGGACGTCCACGACCCCGCGATCTGGGACGCGCACATGGCGGTGTTCACCGCCGCCGTGCCCGAACGGGTCGACGCGGTCTTCTCCTCGGAGGCGTACGGCGACGAGCTCGCCCGGCGCTTCGGCGCCGAGCCGGTCTGCGTCGACCCCGAGCGCACCGTCTTCCCGGTCTCCGGCACGGCGGTCCGCGAGGACCCGGTCGCCTGCTGGGACTTCCTGGAGCCGGCCGTACGCGCCGGGCTCGCCCGCCGGGTCGTGGTGGTCGGCGCCGAGTCCACCGGAACCACCACCCTGACGCTCGCCCTGGCCGAGCACTACCGGCGGCGCGGCGGGGTGTGGGCGCGGACGCGCAGTGTGCCGGAGTACGGGCGGGAGTTCAGCGAGCAGAAGCTCGCCGCCCTGCGCGCCGACCACCCCGGCGCCCAGTGGGAGGACGTCGTCTTCACCACCGGCGACTTTCCGCTGATCGCCGCCGTCCAGAACGACCGCGAGGAGGCCGCCGCGCGGACCGGCTCGCCGGTGCTCTTCTGCGACACCGACTCCTTCGCCACCACCGTCTGGCACGAGCGGTACGTCGGCGGGCGCAACCCGCGCGTCGAGGCCACCGCGGACCGCGCGGACCACCACCTGTGGCTGCTCACCGACCACGAGGGCGTCCCCTTCGAGGACGACGGACTGCGCGACGGCGAGGAGCTGCGGCCCTGGATGACGAGCCGCTTCCGCGCCGAACTCACCCGCACCGGGAGACGGTTCGTGGAAGTCACCGGCACCCGCGAACAGCGGCTCGCCACCGCCGTCGCCGCCGTCGACGAACTCCTCGCGACCGGCTGGCACTTCAGCCCGCCACTCCCGGAGCGACGATGAACACCCGTGCGCAGGAGCCCGCAGGAGCGCCGGAGGGCTACGACCCGTACGCCTTCACCCCGTTCGCCGTCACCGTCGACCTCGCCGTCTTCACCGTTCGCGATGGACGGCTCCATGTGCTGCTCGTGGAGCGCGGTGAGGAACCGTACAAGGGACGCTGGGCGCTCCCGGGCGGCTTCGTCGCGCCCCGCGAGTCCGCCCCGCAGGCCGCCCGCCGCGAACTGGCCGAGGAGACGGGCCTGGACGAGGACACCGTCTGCGAGGTTCACCTCGAACAACTGCGCACCTACACCGAACCGGACCGCGATCCGAGGATGCGGGTCGTCTCCGTCGCGTACGCGGCGCTCCTGCCGGACCTGCCCGAACCGCGCGGCGGCGGCGACGCGGTCAGCGCCCGCTGGTGGGAGTACGGCGAGGGGACCACCGGGGTGCCCGGACCCCTCGCCTTCGACCACGGAACCATCCTCGCCGACGCCCACGACCGCATCGGCTCCAAGCTCGAATACACCTGCCTGGCAACGGCGTTCTGCCCCGCCGAGTTCACCCTCGGCGAGCTCCAGCAGGTCTACGAAACTGTCTGGGGCACCGCGCTCGACCGCCCCAACTTCCGGCGCAAGGTCCTCGCCACCTCCGGTTTCGTCGAAGCCGTCGAAGGGTCGCCGCGCCGCACCGGGGGCCGGGGCAAACCCGCCGCCCTCTACCGGGCGGGCACCGCCACCACCCTGCACCCCCCGCTCCTGCGACCGGAAGGAAGAACCCCATGACCGTCGCCACCAGAACCCGCACCAAACAGGCCGCCACCGGCTCGCTCGTCGGGCTCGCCCTCGGCGACGCGCTGGGCTTCCCGACCGAGTTCAACGACGTGCCCGCCATCCTCGCCAAGTGCGGTCCGTGGCGCGGGATGGAGCTCCCCCGGCCCGCGTTCGTCACCGACGACACCCAGATGACCCTCGCCCTCGGGCGAGGCATCCGCACCGCCATGGACCGGGGCCTGCTCACCGGATTGCGACTGGCTCGGCCGGTCCGGGAAGAGTTCGTGGACTGGTACCACTCGCCGGACAACAACCGCGCCCCCGGCCGCACCTGCATGGTCGCCTGCCGGCTCCTCGACAGCGACCGCCCCTGGCAGGAAGCCAGCCAGACCGGTTCCAAGGGGTGCGGCGCCAACATGCGCGTCGCCCCCGTCGGGCTGGTCCCCGGACTCAGCGACGAACAGCGCGCCGGCGCCGCCCAGCTCCAGGCCGCCCTCACCCACGGCCATCCCACCGCGCTGGCCGCCTCCGACCTGATGGCCCGCGCCGTCCACCTGCTCGCCAAGGGCGCCGAACCCCTCGGCCTCGTCGGACAACTGCGCAGCTACGCCTACGAGAACCGGAGCCGCTACCACGAGCGCTGGCTCGGTGACCTCTGGCGCCACACCCACGACGCCTCCGCCCAGTCCTACATCCAGCGCGGCTGGGACGAGTGCCTGGACGTCCTGACCCGCGTCCAGGAGGCGCTGCGCCACCCGTCCCCGGAGACCGACCCCTGCGAGCGCACCGGGGACGGCTGGATCGCCGAGGAGGCCCTCGCGACCGCCCTGCACTGCTTCCTGCTCTTCCCCGAGGAGCCCGTCACCGCGCTCCGCCGGGCCGCCTGCACCCGGGGCGACTCCGACTCGCTGGCCTGCCTCACCGGCGCGCTCGCCGGTGCCCACCTGGGCGCCTCGGCCTGGCCGAAGGAGTGGGCGGAGCGGATCGAGTACCGGAGCGATTTGCTGTCTCTGGGGGCGCTCTGGGACGCGTGAGGTGCGGCCTCTGGGATCCTTGGCCCATGGACACTGGTTCTGGAGAAGCCGGGGCGATACCGGCCGGCACGGCGGGGCTCCCGGACGTCGACCTCGGGGCCGTTGTGGACGAGGAGCCCGGATTCCCCGCCTTCGCCACCGTCTCCGGCGCGCATCTGTACGGCTTCCCCTCCCGGGACTCGGACGTGGACCTGCGGGGTGTCCACGTCCTGCCCGCCCGGGACCTGGTCGGGCTCCGCGATCCGGAGGAACCCGGAGCCGGACGTGGGTGCGTGACGGGTCGAGATGGATCTCGTCACACACGATCTGCGGAAGTTCGTCCGGCTGATGCTGCGGCCGAACGGATACGTCCTGGAGCAACTGCTCTCCCCGCCGGTCGTGCGCACGAGCCCGGTTCACCGCGAACTCGTATCCCTGACACCTGAACTGATCACTGTTCACCACGCCCACCACTACCGGGGATTCGCCCGCACCCAGTGGCGGATCTTCGAGAAGAACGGCGAACTCAAGCCGCTGTTACACGTTCCGCGCCCTGCTCACCGGAGTCCAGGAGATGCACACCGGTGAGATCCAGGCCCACCTCCCGAGCCTGCTGGAACAGGTGCCGGCACCCACGTGGCTGCCCGGACTGATCGAGGCGAAAGCCGCCGCCGAACACGGGGCGATGGAGGGCCCGGACACGGAGACGGTGGCCCGCGAGGTCGCGGCGCTGCACGAGGTGCTCGACAAGGCCCGGCGGACGACCCGGCTGCCGGAGCCGCCGACCTGCTTCGAGGCGTTGGACGAACTCGTCGTACGGGTCCGGCTGGGGGAGTGAGCCCCTGGCCGGCGTACCCGGCGGCCAGGGGCGCGGCCGCCTTTCAGCCGCCGCTCAGCGCCGAAGCGCGCCGGGTCCGGACGAGGAAGTCCTCGACCCGGGCCCGGTCGGGGCGGGCCGGCAGCGGGGAACGGCCGACGGCCTCCTCGCACTCCCCGGCCAGCCGCGCCATCCGGCGCTCGACCTCCGGCCACTCCACCTCGCCCCGCTTCACCGCGAGCAGTTCCGCCCGCCGCTCCCCGACATCCAGGACCAGCACCCCGGTGCGCAGCGTGTCCCGGGCGGACATCAGCAGCCGCAGCAAGTGCATGGCGTGCTTCCAGCGCGGCGCGCCGTGCGTCCGCTCGTCGGCCTCCAGCTTCCGGCGCTGGCCCGTCGCGTACCGGGTGAAGGTGGTGTACACCTCGCGGGACAGGAAGGCGTCCCGCAGCGCGAGGAGTTCGCGGCCGGTGTCGTCGATCCGCTCCACCAGGGGTGAGTGCAGGCACTCCAGGACGTTCGGGTTGGCGCGCAGGGCCAGTTCGCAGAAACGCTCCAGCTCCCAGGAGAGCTGCTCCGGCGCCGGGCCGTCCAGATGCGTCGGCGGCTTCTCGAACCGCCAGAACGAAGCGGTCGGGGCGAGGAACACCCCACGCCGGTCGGTGTCGCTCCCCTCGGTGGCCAGCCCGAACGCCCGCGAGCCCATCACGCAGGAGTAGACCGTGTGGTCGCGGACGAGGGCTTCGGCGTCGGGGCTGGTCATGGGCGTGAGGCTACGCGGGGGAGGGCGCGGGGTGCCGCGGATTTTCCTTGTGCCGGTGCCGGGCGGGGTGCGAACATCGCACGACGTCGGCACGGAGCCGACGGCCCCGACCCCGGCGACGACGCCCGTCCCACAAGGGGGGAGGGCGGAGAACCGGCGGAGCATCCGCAGAGACGAAGTCCCCGTGTCGATCGCCTTCGACCACCTGCCCCACCCGGTCCGGATGCGGGCCGTCGCCGTACACACCCGTTCCCTGGACGAGGCCGGCTACCGCGCCGCCCACGCCGAACTGGACTCCGGCACCCCGGACGACCGGGTACTCGCCCTCTTCCTCGCCACCGTCCGCCGCGACCTGGCCACCGTGACCGCGGCCCTCGCCGACCCGCTGCTCAGGCGGCACGCGCTGTCGGCCGCCGTCCGGCTCCCCGTACCCGACCACGCCCTGGCGGAACTGGCCCTCCACGGCCCCGCGTCCGTGCGCCGGGACACCTACGGCGTGCTGCGGCACTCCCGGCGGCACGCTCTCGCCGACCGGCTGGCCGGACGTGTCCACGCCCGGCACGGCGACGAGGACACGGCCCGGCTGCTCGCGGCCTGCACGCCCGTGACGGTCCGTCACTGGCTCGGCAGGCTGGGCCGGGTGCGGCCCGAGATCCTGCACGTGCTGGCCCGTACCGCTCCCGGCGCGCTCGCCGAACATCTCGCCGGCCGCCCGGCCGACGCCGGGACGCGGCGCGAGGGCGGCGGGGCGACCACCACGACGATCGCCCGGCGCGATCCGGCGGCCGGGCTGCTGCTGATGGAACGGGCGCCGCACCTGGTCGGCGGACGCGCCGCCATGACCCTGCTCGCCCGGCCCGCCGCACTCGCCGCGGTCCTGCGGCGCACCGGGACCGACCGCGTACCGCTGGAGGACGGCCCGCTGCCCCCACGCACCCGTCGGGCGCTCGAAGCGTGCGACGGCGACGATCTCCTCCTGCTCGCCCGGGTCCTGCGCGTCGACGACTTCAGCCGGTACCCCGACCCGGGCATCCGCCAGGAACCCCAGCCCCTGATCGCCCTGCTGCCTCCGCGGGAGCGACGGCGCGTGGCCGAGGCACGCCTCGGGCCGCGCGGGCAGCCCCTCTCGCCGACCGGGTTCGGCGTGCTCGCCTCGCTGTCCCCGGCCGACCGCGCCCGGACGATCGCCGAGCGGTGGTCGCCCCTGCCCCGGCGCCTCATGCACCGGTCCCGACTCGCGGCCCTGCTCCCCTTCGAGGAGGCCGAGCCCGCGCTGAGGGAGCTCACCGACGCGCACCGGCCACTCGACCGGGCCGCCGGATGGCCGGCCCTCCTGGCGTGCGCCGCACTGCACGGTGACCCGGGGGAGTACGCGCGCGTCCTGGAAAGCTGCGAACGGGCCTGGCACGACCAGGAGTCCGTGCGCCACAACGCCCTGCTGGCCGCCGGGAGGGCACCCGGACACCTCCTGCCCGCCGTGCCGTTCGCCGTACTGCGGGACGCGGCGACGACCACCGCGCAGTCCAGGGACTCGACGCGGGAAACCCTCGCCGCCGCCGAGCACTGGCTCCGCCGGGTACTGGAGTCGGCCGCCCGCCGCGAGGACGCCGACCGGGCCGCCGCCGTCGCCGGCCTGCTGCTGCCGGTTCTCGCCGACGCCCGGCACGGCGGTCCCGTACGGCCCCTGGCGCTGACCGGCACGGAGGCCGGGGCCCTGTGGGAGCGGTCCGCCGCCCCGGTGCGCGAGAACCCGGTGATCCTGGCCGCACTGCTGGCGCCCAGCCTGCCCCGACTGGCCGCGCTGGACGCGGAGACGGGGCGGTCGGCGACGGCGGGAGCGGCGCCCGTACGCGGGGCCGCCGCGACGCTGTGGCTGCGCGACCCCGCGACCCGGGAGGAACGCCTGGCCCGGCTGCTCGCGGCCGACGCCTCCCTCATCGCCGTCCCGCGCGTCTGGCGGACCCTCGCCCGGCGCCGCACCGACCTGCTCGGCGCGGTGCTCGGCGCGGAACTTCCCGCCCACTGGGTGCCCCGCCCGGAAGGGCGCGCCCTGAGCCGGATGCTTCCGGAGCAGCGCGCCCTGCTCGACGCGCACCTCGTCCGCGTCGCGGTGGACGACCGGGCTCCCCTGCGGGAGCGGACCGACGCCGCCGCCCTGATCGCCGACCCCGGTCGGCTGAGGCAGCTCGCGGCGGACGCCCCGCAACCGGTGGCAGCCGCCGCGCTCGCCGCGCTGGGCGTCCTGGCCGCCGGGCGCGGAGGGGCGGACGCGCATCCCCGGACCCTGGAGTACCTCCTCGACCGCGCGGCGGGCGGCGGAGTACGCGGCCGGGCGGCGATGACCGGGGCGACGGTGCTGCTCGGTACCGTGCCCGACCGCGAGGCCGTACGGCGGCTGGGCGCGGTCCTCGCGGGGACGGGCGGCTCCGTGGGAACCCGGAAGGCCGCCGCGCACGGCCTGGCCGCCATGGACCGCGACCGGCGGGGTGCCGCCTTCGGCGCGTTGCTCGCGGGGTGGGACGCGCCCGGGCAGCACCGCGACGTCCGCGCGGCGATGGTGCCCGCCCTCGCCGAACGGGCCGACGACCCGGAGGTGGCCCGACGGCTCGGCGCTGGGCTGCGCCTCCCCGCTCTGAGCGAGCCGCTCTTCGCGGCGCGCCCCGTCCACCGCCCGCAGCCGCACGAGGCCCGACCCCAGCAACTCCCGTCCTCCACGTCGGACTTCGTCGCCGACGAGAGACAGGTCGCCGCTCTG
>NZ_JBSFVR010000256.1:0-10986 GCF_053592415.1 Streptomyces sp. NPDC002690
CGGCCCCTCGGGCAGGTCGAACGGGAGCGGGGTGCCGTCCGGGCGGACGATGTGGGGGATCGGCGCCCCCGCCCGGGCCACCGTCCAGAGCCGGGCGGACGGGTTGCGGCACCAAGGCGCCGCTGGGGCGAAGCATGCCCCGAGGTTCAGCGATCAGACCAGGTCGGGGTACTGGTTCCAGCCCCCGGTGCCGATCGTGACGCGGTCCTTGAACGGCGTCTTGGCGATGCCGGTGCCCGCGTAGAAGAACAGCTGGCCCTTGGAGTTGGACGCCAGGAGGTCGGCGATGCCGTCCCCGTTGATGTCGCCCGGTGCCGTGAGGTTGTTGTACTGGCTCCAGCCGGCGCCGCCGACCTGGACGCGCGTCCCGAAGGGGGCCGTCGCCTTGCCGGTGCCGGGGTAGAAGAACAGCCCGGCGGAGCTGCGGGTCAGAAGGTCCGCGCGCCCGTCACGGTTGAAGTCACCGGCGCCGACCAGCTTGTTGTACTGGCTCCAGCCGGCGCCGCCGACCTGGACACGGCCCTGGAAGGAGAGGCCGTTGCCGTTGCCCGCGTAGAAGTACAGCGCGGTGGAGCTGCGGGCGATCAGGTCGCTCTTGCCGTCGCCGTTCAGGTCGCCGGGGCCGACGACCAGGTTGTACGACTTCGAGCCGGCCGCGACCTCGGGGTCGTTCTGCGCGTAGGAGGCCGTGTTGTACAGGTGGCCGTCGTACGAGCTGTGCTCGATCAGGTCCGACACACCGGTGGAGGTGAGCGAGACGCTGTGGGTGAGGCTGCTCACGGAACGGGTCCAGCCCGTGCCGATGAGGTACTTCGCCGAGAGCTTCCCGAGTCCGGTGCCCTCGTAGTAGTACAGGGTGCCGTTGCTGGTGCGGGCGAAGACTCCGGACTTGCCGAAGGCCGGGTTGTTGCCTGCCCCGGCCAGCTGCGTGACCGTGTTCCAGCCCGTGGTCGACTGCGCGACACGGTCCTGGAAGAAGCCGTTGCCCTTGCCGTCGTAGAAGTACAACTTGCCGTCGTAGCCACGGACGGTGAGGTCCGCAGTTCCGTTGCCGTTGTAGTCGGTGCCACCGGTGATCTGGTTGTACTGCGACCAGCCGGCGCCGCCGATCTTGATCTGGGCCCCGAACGGGTAGGCGTTGGCCTTGCCGTTGCCGGGGTACAGGTAGAACCCGGTGGCGTTGCGGGCCAACAGGTCGGCGATGCCGTCACCGTTGAGGTCGTCCGCGCCGACCAGCTGGTCGAACTGGGACCAGCCGGCGCCGCCGACCTGGATGCCCTTGCCGAAGTTGGTACCGGTTCCGGGGAACAGGAACAGTCCGGCGGAGCTACGGGCGAGCAGGTCGGGCGCACCGTCGTGGTTGAGGTCACCGGGGACGACGAGCTTGTTGTACGCCTGCCAGCCGCTGCTGAGCGTGGTGTACGAGCTCAGTCCACCGTCGAGGGTCGCGTTGGCTCCGTTGTAGAGCCGGAGCGATCCGGTGGGCGTGACCGTCAGCAGGTCGGCCTTGCCGTCGCCGGTCATGTCGCCCGGCAGCAGCAGGTCCTTGACGTCGGCGGTTTCGCCGGAGATGACGTCGGCCCAGCTGTAGCCCCAGTCGGTGTAGACGTCCCCCCAGCTCTCGCGGTACGCGATGTCGCCGGTGCCGTCGCCGTCGAAGTCGGCGCGCTGGGCGGCCGTGACGGTGGCGGCGACGGCGGAACGCGCCATCGGGTTGCCGGCCTTCGGAGCCACGGCGTTCTGACGGTCCGGGGCGGTGAAGGTGGAGTGTGCGGGGGTGGAGTGCTGCGGCACGGCGACCGTGCCGTGGTCCGCGGCGTCGTTCCCGGCCGCGTGTGCGGTGATCGTCATCGAACCGCTGACCAGGAGACCGGCGCAGACTATCGCTGCCGAAGTGGCCATCTTCCGGGACCGTCGGGTCCCGGGTACTGCGGGGTTGGGCATTCTGCCTCCTGTGGAAATGACGACCCCACGAGGAGTGGCACGCACCGGATCCGACTCACGCGTGAGCGGTGTCGGATGCATGGCGCCGTCGACGTGCCTTCGGTGTCGGTCGTGACACCGGCGCACGGCATGACGGAAACGGAAACCCCCCACCAACGGTGGCGCCCCTCCCCAGGGTCGTGAAGTAGATCTATCCCCAGAAGGGCAC
The DNA here is from genome assembly GCF_053592415.1 of Streptomyces sp. NPDC002690. NCBI lineage: Bacteria > Bacillati > Actinomycetota > Actinomycetes > Kitasatosporales > Streptomycetaceae > Streptomyces > Streptomyces sp. NPDC002690. The sequence goes on from NZ_JBSFVR010000256.1 coordinate 2,153, forward strand.
CTCGGGCAAGTCCATTGTCCGATCGGACCGGAATCCTTGCGCATTCCTGATTGCCTCTCCCCGGGTTGAATTCGGGAGAGAAACGGGCAGGTCGCACGTTAACGACGGGGAATGAGCAGCCGGACGGGCGAGAAATGGCCGATGGCCGCAGAGTGATTCCGGACACTCGGCAAACAGTTTGATCACGCCCACATCGCGGCCACATCACGCCCGGGCATTCGTCGGAGCGGCGGGATCACGTCCACACCGCGCCGAGCGCGACGAATCCGCAGATGAGGACGAACAGGATCGCCAGCAGCGGCCAGACGAAGCGCAGGTACTTGTCGTAGCCGATCTTCGCCAGCGCGATACCGCCGATGGTCACGGCCGTGGTCGGCACCCAGAGGTTCATCCAGCCGCTCGCCGCCTGCCAGGCCGTCACCACCACGGCGCGTGAGACGCCCGCGAAGTCGGCGAGGGGCGCGAGGATCGGCATGGCGAGAGTCGCGTGGCCGGAGGTCGACGGGATCAGGAACGCCAGGGGCAGATTGACGATGAACACGACGACGGCGAAGAGACCGGACGAGACCCCGGACACCGCTCCCTCGATGGAGTGCAGCACCGTGTCGGTGATCTGCGAGTTGTTCATGATGACAGTGACGCCTCGGGCCAGCACGATGACGAGCGCGGGCGAGATGAAGTCGGCCGCGCCCTGCACGATCGTCGCGCTGAGTTTCTGTTCGCCGAACCGGGCCACCACGCCGACGACCACTGCCGCGACGATGAAGAGCGCGGCCAGTTGCGGGAACGACCAGCCGAATTCGAAGCCGTACGGAGTGGCGTCGGCGTCTCCGGTGATGGCACTTGACCACGGAACGACGGAGAAGATCATGAAGGCGAAGGTCAGTCCGACCAGGACCAGGATGATCTGATGCAGCCCGGTGAGTGGAGGCGGTTCCTCCGTTTTCACCGTCGACTGCTCGCGGTCGCCGGGCAGAAAGCCGGAGAGGGAACGTGCGCTGTCCTTGCGGACCCGGGAGGCGTACCGGACGACGTAGGCGATGGTGACCGCCGTGAGGACGATCCACATGAGCCCGCGCAGCACGATGCCGTCGCCGAGGGAGATGTCGGCGGCGGAGGAGGCGACGCCGGTGGCGAACGGGTTGACGGTGGAGCAGAGCACCCCGATGCCGGCGCCGAGGATGATGGTGCCTGTCGCGACCATGCGGTCGTAGCCGAGGGCTAGCATCAGCGGCACGATCAGCCCGTAGAAACCGAGGGTCTCCTCGGCGAAGCCTTCCACCGTGCCGAGCAGCGAGAAGACCACCATGACACCGGCGATGAGCAGCGCGCCGCGCTCGCGCAGCCGGTGGGCGAGGCGGCCGATGCCTCGGTCGAGGGCTCCGGTGGCGAAGACGACGGTGATGAACGCGCCGATCGCGATGACGAAGAGGAACACGCCCGCGCTGCCGTACAGCTCGCCGGCGAGGTCGGGCCCGACCTGGCCGGTCTTGGCGTCCTGGATTCCGTACAGGCCGTTGACGGGTGAGAGGAAGAGGTCGTTGAGCCGGTCCACCAGGCTCTGGCCGGAGGGGACCCGGTGGTAGGTGCCCTGGACCGGGGCGCCTTCGGCGTTGCGGTCGTACGCCCCGGAGGGGATGAGGAAGGCGAGCGCCCAGACGGCGAGGGTCACCAGGGCGAGGATCGTCAGCGCACTGGGGAAGGTGAACTTCCGCTTGGGCGGGGGCTTCTCGTCGGACTCGGTGCCGCCCGTCACCTGTGTGCTCACGCCACGCCTCCGGCAGCCCGGTGTCCGGCGGCGAACTCCCTCAGGAACGCGGCTTCGGCGATCACCGCCGACCGGAGTTCGGAGAAGAGCACCCGTTCGTTCGGGGCGTGCAGGTTGCACATGTTGTCCTGGGCCCCGAACAGCAGCACCTCCGCGCCCGGCACCGCCCTGGCCAGCCCGTTCACCAGCGGAATCGATCCGCCACTGGCGATGTACGCGGGTTCCTCGCCCCATCCCTCGCGCAGTGCGGTGAGGGCCGCCCGGTAGGCGGGGCCGTCGGTCCGGGCCTCGAATCCGGGGCCGGTGTCCCCGGCGGTGACGGTGAGCGGAATTCCGAACGGGCGGAGTGCCTCCAGGTGGGTGACGAGGAGTCCCCGCGCTTCCCGAGGGTCCTGCAACGGGTGGAACCGGAGGTTCAGTTTGGCGCGCGCGTAGGGCACGACGGCCGAGGCGGCGTGGTCGACGCTCGGGGCGTCGATGCCGACGACGGTGATCGCCGGTCCACTCCAGAGCCGTTCGCCGATGCTGCCCGATCCGGTCAGGGGCACCCCGTCGAGGACCCCGGCGAGGGAACGGAACTCCTCCTCGGTGAAGGTGGTACCGGTCCACTCCTCGCGTCGCAGTCCCTCCACGGCCACATCGCCGTGCACGTCGTGCAGGGTGGCGAGCGCGGTGAGCAGTGCCAGCAGGGCATCGGGGGCCGCGCCGCCGAACTCGCCGCTGTGCCGGGGCTCGGCGAGGGTACGCACTTCGACGACGACCTCCGCGGCTCCGCGCAGCCCTGTGGTGAGAGTGGGGCTGCCGGGGCGGATGTTGCCGAGGTCCGCGATGACCATGGCGTCGCAGGCGAAGCGGTCCGGGTCGGTGGGCGGGTACTCGTCGAAGGCGCTGCCGTACTCCTCCTGGCCTTCCAGGACGATCTTCAGTCCGACCGGGGGCACGCCGCCGAACGCCCGCAGCACACCGAGGTGGACCATGACGTTCGCCTTGTCGTCGGCGACGCCCCGGGCCCTGAGGCCGTCTCCGCCGTCGAGGAGGGTGGGCTCGAAGGGCGGTGAACGCCAGAGGCTCTCGTCGCCCGGGGGCTGGACGTCGTAGTGCCCGTAGAGGAGGACGGTGGGCGCGCCGGGGGTGGGCGGCGGCACCTCCGCGACGATGACCGGCGCGGTGTCGGGGAGGTCCAGTCGGTCGATCCGCGTGACGCCGGCCCCGCGCAGGAGTTCCACCAGGAGGTCGTGGGCCTCCAGGACCGGCTCGGGCGGGAAGCCGGGGAAGGCGACGGAGGCGATGGCCGTCAGACGTTCCAGGTCGGCGGTCAGACCGTCCATCAGCGCGTCGACCCGGGTGCTCAGGTCCATGGTGCACACCCCTGTTCCTCGTGTACTCGCGTCCGGGGTCCCGGGTGTGTCCGTGACGGTCCCTGCCCGACGCGGCGGGCCGGGCGCGGGGCTTCGCGGACACGCCTGTGGTCCGTTGATCCCTGCGGACACCCCTCAGGGATCAATGGACCACAGGGCGGGCCCTCCCGCGCGTCCGCGGGACCGAGCGCCGCACCCGCCGGCCGGGCCCGTCAGCCGCCGAGCAGGAGGGTGCGCTGCGCGGAGAAGTCGCCCCAGGTGCCGTCGGGGAGCTTGGCCCGGAGCTTGACGGAGTGCCGGGTGCCCTTGGGTTCGGTGAGTGTCAGTTCGTAGGTGGCGCGTCCCTTCGGGGGTGTTCCGCCCCAGACGATGGTCGTGGTGGCCTTCCCGTCGAGGTACAGCTCGTACGCGGGGATCGCCCCGTCCACCTCGGGCTGGTCCCAGGAGAGTCGTACGACATAACTGCCGGACTCGTCCCTGGTCTCCGTGCGCAGGCCGGTGGGGGCGGTGTTCGCGGGGGCGCCGGGGGCGGACCTGGTGGTGACGTCGACGGACCGACTGTCGTCGGAGGACTTGTCCGAGGCGTCGCGGGCGCGGAGGGTGAAGGTGTAGACGGTTCCGGGGCGCAGGCCGGTCAGCCGGGCGCTGGTCACGGTGCCGGAGGCGCTGTGGATGCGGGAGTCCTCCTGGTAGACGTCGTACGCGGTGACCTTGACGTCGTCCGTCGATGCCTTCCACGACAGGGTCACGCGGTCGGTGCCGACCGCGGTGGCACGCAGTGCCGCCGGGACGGACGGCGCCCGACGGTCGTCGGGCGGGGTGGCCTGGGTGGTGGCGGGTGCCCCGGGGCCGGGCTCGGAGAGGTTGCCGGCCGCGTCCCGGGCCCGGACGGTGAAGGTGTAGTCGGTGGACGCGGTGAGCCCGTCGACGTCGATCATGTGCGTGGTCGCGGGGACCACCTTCACGCGGGCGGCGCCGCTGTAGATCTCGTATCCGGTGACCGCCTTGTCGTCGGTGGACGGCTCCCACATGACGTGCACGGAGGTGGCGCTGCTCGACTGGGCGGTCACGTTCCGGGGGGTGGTGGGCGCGTCGGTGTCGGACGCCTCCGCCGAGCCGCCGCAGCCGGCGAGCAGCGCGAGGAGGAGGGCTGCGGAACAGGTCGACACGACACGCGTGGGGGGACGTTGCACGGCGCTGCCGCCTTCCATCCGGGGCATTGGTCCAGACCGGTATGGCACGGCGGGCGGGCGGGTCACAAGAGGAGTGCGCGGAACGATCCGCTATCTACCGATGTGCGCCCCGTCCGGCTTGCACGGGGGCACCCGCATGTGGTTATGGAGCCCCTGATTCCGCCTCGATGGCAGGACGGGCGGACGGACGGACGGCGGGGCACCCGGCCCCGGGCCCGGGAGAGGGCACGGGCGCCCCGCCGCATTCACCGACGGGCCGTCAGCAGGCGATGGCGTACCAGACCGGAGTCCAGTTCACCGTCGTCGACTGATAGGCGGTGGAGGCGAAGAGGTAGTTCTGGTTCTTGTCGTAGAAGTACGCCACCGTGCCGGGGGTCTGGTTGTTGACGAGAGGTCCACTGCCGGTGAGGTTGGGGAGCTGGTAGAGGGTGTTGCACTTGGTGTAGGCGAAGCTGTTGCCGTTCGCACCCTGCCCGCACACATAGGTGTAGGAACAGGACAGAGCGGCGGCCGCGGACTTCACCGCGGCGGGCGACTCCACCGCGTGCTGCCGGGCACCCGCGAGCGCCTCGGCCGCGAGGGCGGCGTCGACCCGGGCGGTGTCGACCCGGGCGGTGTCGACCCGGGCGGTGTCGACCCGGGCGGTGTCGGGGCGGGCGGAGGCCGACGCCGGCCCCATCAGCCCGAACAGCGAGCCGGCGACGAGCGCCGCGGCGGCCGACAGGATCGCGGCGGTCTTCCGTACTGCCATGAGCGGTCTCCCTGGATCTCCCGCCCCTGAAGAGGCGGGTACGAGGTGCCTTCACTTGCACCCCTGGCCCTCCGTCGGACGAACCGAGGAGGCAGCCCGGGGCGACGCGAGACCTACCCCCGGTCACATTGGGTAACCTTGCATGGCCGAACGGTCACCCTAAGGAGTTTTCGCCGACGCTTCGGCCGCCGTCCCTCCATCGAGTGAGTCACGACTCAGCCGACCGGGTTGCATGAACATACATAGAAGTGCATACTTTTCCCATGTCTAAGGTAATGACCTCTCTGCCCGTCGGGGAACGCGTCGGCATCGCCTTCTCCGGCGGTCTCGACACCTCCGTCGCGGTCGCGTGGATGCGCGACAAGGGCGCGGCACCGTGCACGTACACCGCCGACATCGGCCAGTACGACGAACCCGACATCGCCTCCGTGCCCGGACGCGCCCACGCCTACGGCGCGGAGATCGCCCGGCTGGTGGACTGCCGGGCCGCCCTCGTCGAGGAAGGGCTCGCCGCGCTGACCTGCGGGGCCTTCCACATCCGTTCCGGCGGGCGCGCGTACTTCAACACCACCCCGCTCGGCCGGGCGGTCACGGGCACCATGCTCGTGCGCGCCATGCTGGAGGACGACGTCCAGATCTGGGGCGACGGCTCCACCTTCAAGGGCAACGACATCGAGCGGTTCTACCGCTACGGCCTGCTGGCCAACCCGTCGCTGCGCATCTACAAGCCCTGGCTGGACGCCGACTTCGTCACCGAGCTCGGTGGTCGCAAGGAGATGTCCGAGTGGCTGCTCGCCCACGGGCTGCCCTACCGGGACAGCACGGAGAAGGCGTACTCCACCGACGCCAACATCTGGGGCGCGACGCACGAAGCCAAGACCCTGGAGCACCTCGACACCGGCCTGGAGAGCGTCGACCCGATCATGGGCGTGCGGTTCTGGGACCCGTCCGTCGAGATCGAGACCGAGGACGTCACCGTCGGGTTCGAGCAAGGCCGCCCGGTGACCATCAACGGCAAGGAGTTCGCCTCCGCCGTCGACCTGGTGCTGGAGGCCAACGCCATCGGCGGCCGGCACGGTCTGGGCATGTCCGACCAGATCGAGAACCGGATCATCGAGGCCAAGAGCCGCGGCATCTACGAGGCGCCGGGCATGGCCCTGCTCCACGCGTGCTACGAGCGCCTCGTCAACGCGATCCACAACGAGGACACCCTCGCCACGTACCACAACGAGGGCCGTCGCCTCGGCCGCCTGATGTACGAGGGCCGCTGGCTGGACCCGCAGGCGCTGATGATCCGCGAGTCGCTCCAGCGGTGGGTCGGCATGGCCGTCACCGGCGAGGTGACCCTGCGACTGCGGCGCGGCGAGGACTACTCGGTCCTGAACACCGCCGGACCGGCTTTCAGCTACCACCCGGACAAGCTGTCCATGGAGCGCACCGAGGACTCCGCGTTCGGGCCGGTGGACCGGATCGGTCAGCTGACCATGCGCAACCTCGACATCGCCGACTCCCGCGCCAAGCTGGAGCAGTACGCCGCCATCGGCATGGTCGGCAGCTCCCACCAGGCGCTGATCGGCGCGCAGGCCGCTTCCACCCCGCTGATCGGTGCGATGCCCGAGGGCAACGCCCAGGAGATCGCCTCGCGCGGCGAGGCCCCCGGCGGCGACAAGCTGCTCGACAGCGCCGCCATGGAGTTCGGCGCCGACTAGGGCGTGTGTCGAACGTGGCGCCGTCCGTCCGGAGGGCGGACAGGCGGGAGTCTCGACACACGCCCCAGGTGTTGCCCAGCAGGGCAGCACGGACCACGGCGAGGGGGAGGCCCGGCGGATTCGCCGGGCCTCCCCCTCGTCGTACGTCCGTCGTCCGGCACGCCGCCCGTCAGCTGGTGAAGAACTCGCTGACGTGCTGGGCGACCTGGTCGGCGCGGGTCTCGTGCATCCGGTGGCCGCCGGGCACGGTGACCAGGCGGCAGTCGGGGATGCGTGACGCCACCTCCGGCAGGAGGGTCTGCGGCAGGGGGCTCTCGGGCCCACCGGCGATGATCATCGTGGGCGCGACGATCTCGCCCAGCGTCTCCGCCCACTCGGGGTCGGGCTCGGCCAGCTGCGCGTGGACCGCGGGCACGGCGTTCTCGTCGTAGTCGACCGGCCCCTCGGCCCGGCCCGCCGGGCCCGGGTCGCCGGGGAAGGGTGCGGGGGTCTCCACCAGGACCAGCCGTTCCACCCGGTCTGCGTGCTCCTCCGCGAGCAGCAGGGCGACGGTGCCGCCCATGCCGTGGCCCACCAGTCCGACCCGGTCGAGCTCGCACTCGTCGAGGAACCCGACCACGTCGTCCATCATCTGCTCGAACGCGTACTCGTCCGGCCAGTCGCTCTCACCGTGCCCGCGCAGATCGAGGGCGTACACCCGCCACTCCGCGCCGAGCAGGCTCCCGGTGGCCTCCCAGTCGGCGGACGAACCGCCGAGACCGTGCAGGAGGACGACCGGCGAGCCGAAGGGGTCGCCCCACGTCCGGTACGCAAGCCGTACATCGCCCACATCCACAACAGACTGATCTTCCATACCCCTGACGCTACAGCCGGTGGGCGGGGCCGAGCGCCTCACCCCGGCCTGGCAGGCTTGGGGGGTGAACCGTACCGTCCGGCCCGTCGCCCACCGCCTGCTCGCCACGGCCTTCGTCCCCCTGCTGGCCACCGCCCTGCTGACCGCCTGTTCCACCACGGCCGACAAGCCGGAGAAGAGTCTCGACGACCCGGCGAAGAAACGGATCGCCATGGAACTCGTCTCCAGTGCGGAGAACTCCACCCTGGACTGGCAGGACCAGTACAAGTACATCGAGGACATCCACGACGGCCGCGGCTACACCGGCGGCATCATCGGGTTCTGCTCCGGCACCGGCGACATGCTCGACGTGGTGGAGCGGTACACGAAGGCCCGCCCGGACAACGGCCTCGCGCGGTTCGTCCCGGCCCTGCGCGCGGTGGACGGAACCGACTCGCACGCGGGCCTCGGCACGCCGTTCACCGAGGCGTGGGCCGCCGCCGCCAAGGACTCCGCCTTCCGCGCCGCGCAGGACGCGGTAGTGGAATCCGGCTACTTCAGGCCGGCCGTCGACCGGGCCGAGAAGGACGGTCTCAGCGCCCTGGGGCAGTTCATCTACTACGACGCGTACGTCATGCACGGCGCCGGCGACACCGAGGGCACGGTCGGCTTCTCCAGCATCCGCCGCCAGGCACTGGCCGCCGCCGACTCCCCCGCCGAGGGCGGTGACGAGGAGACCTACCTCAACGCCTTCCTCGACGCCCGGGTGGCCGCCATCGCCAAGGAACCCTCGCACACCGACACCAGCAGGATCGAGACGGCCCAGCGCCGGTTCGTCCGCGAGGGGAAGCTCCAGCTGGAGACCCCGCTGCGCTGGAAGGTGTACGGGGAGAGCTTCCGGATCGACCACTGAGACACCCGGGCGGACACACCGGCGGGCGGGCCGAACCTCGCGTCCACGGGCGCCGGAAGCACCCGAAGCCATTCCGCGCGCGCCGGTACGCACCTTCCACGACCTGCGCTTCCACGCGCAGGTGATCCACTCTTGTGGGCCGTGACGAGCGGCCTCGCACATCGTTGGGGGATACATGGGTCGGGGACGGCTTCCGGGACGGACGCGCCCGCGTCCGAACGCGCGGCACCGTCGTGGTGTGCCCCGGTCGTACGTCCACCACGGCCGCGCCGCCGGCCGGCACCCCCTGAAAGCCCCGCACCACGCCAGC
>NZ_JBSFVR010000257.1:0-10940 GCF_053592415.1 Streptomyces sp. NPDC002690
CACCCGGCACCCGGCACCCGGCACCACGGGACCCGGCACCCGACCCCCGGCACGCGACCTCCGCCGCCGAGCGGGTGGCGGGTGGCGCTCAGGCTGTCGCCAGACGGCCTGGCCCGGCGACAGGTACGAACGACGGCACGATCCAGTCGCACGGGAGCTGCCACCACGTGAACCGTGGGTAACGGGAGTCGGTACCCGGGCCATCGCGGGTCCGTGCCCTACCAGAGTCGGTTCCGCCCCTGGCGGCGTTCGCGGAGCCTCATCCCACCGAGTACCATCCGGCAGACACAGGAGGCGTGAGGAGGACACACGTGGGGCGGCTGACCGGTGGAGACCCGTCGTTGTTGCGGCGGATCAATTCCGCGGTGGTACTGCACGCCCTGCGTGGAGCCGAGCTCCCGACGCTCTCGGACCTGACCCGGATAACCGGCCTTTCCCGGCCAACGGTCGAAGGTGTCGTCGAGGGGCTGTTCGAAGCCGGTCTGGTCGTGGAGGCGCTGCCCGACGAGGGGGAGGCGCGGCGCCAGGGCCGCCCGGCCCGTCGGTTCCGCTTCCGTGCCGAGGCGGGCCACCTGCTGGGGATCGAGATCGGCCCGCACCGGGTTTCCGCCCTCATCTCCGGACTGGACGGAAGGATCATCGGGGCGGGCCAGCGGGCGGTCTCCGAGACCGCGGGCGCGGACGACCGGCTCGATCAGGTCCGAGCCATGATCGCCGACCTGCTGCGTCGTACGGGCGTGGCCAGAAGCAGCGTGCGAGCCGTGGGGGTCGGAAGCCCGGGGATCGTGGAGGCCGACGGCACGGTCCGGCTGGGCACGGCGCTTCCCGGCTGGACCGGACTCCCTCTGGGGGAGCGACTTCGGCGCTCGTTCCGCTGCCCGGTCCTGGTGGAGAACGACGCCAATACCGCAGCTGTGGCGGAGCACTGGAAGGGCGCCGCCACGGAGTCGGACGACATCGTCTTCGTCTTGGCCGGATTGAGTCCCGGGGCGGGTTCGTTGATAGGGGGGCGGCTGCACCGGGGGTACGGCGGCGCCGCCGGCGAGATCGGCGCGCTCCATCTGCTCGGCAGGGAAGTCACGCCGGAGCATCTGCTGTCCACGACCGATACGCCGCTCGACCCGCTCGACGAGCCGGCGGTGGCGGCGGTGTTCACGAAGGCCAGGCAGGGCGACAGCCGCGCCCAGGAGGCGGTAGAGCGGTTCATCCAGCGGCTGGTGCACGACGTGGCGGCACTCGTGCTGGCTCTCGACCCGGAGATCGTGGTGGTCGGTGGCTGGGCGGCAGGGCTCGACGGGGTGCTGGACCCGTTGCGGAACGAGCTCTCGCGCTACTGTCTGCGCCCGCCCAGGGTCGCCCTGTCGCTGCTCGGGGAGGCAGCCGTCGCGACCGGAGCCCTTCGGCTGGCGCTGGACCACGTGGAGGAGCAACTGTTCGCCGTGGAGGGAACGGTGACGGCCCGCCGCTGATCGCGGCGGGCCGTCGGGGCCGTCAAGTCGCCCCGGTTTCGCGGGGCGAGGGCGTTCAGGAAGCCTGACGCTCCTGCTCGTGGCTGATCTCCAGAGCCCCGGAGTCCCCGAAGGTGAGCCGGCAGGTGTCGGCACGGTACGTGGCGACGGAGACCGCGGCGGTGCCGCCTGCGGCGAAGTAGCGCGTGGTGACGACCAGGACGGGTGCGCCGGGCAGCCGGTCGAGCTCCTTGGAGTCGTCGGCGCTGGCCGAACCGAGTTCGACCGACCGGTCCTGCCCCTCGAGTCCGAGGCGGTGCAGCTCGCGCAGTACCCCGCGCACGCGAGCGGGGCCCGAGGACGCCTCGATCGCGGACAGGTCGGGAACGGACGCGGACGGCACGTACAGCAGCTCCGCCGCGACCGGCTGGCCATGGGTGACCCTGATCCGGCGGATCACGTGGACCACTTCGTCGGCCGCAGTGCCGAGTGCGGTGGCGACGGCCGCCGGGGCCGTCCCCCGAGCGCACTCGACGGGCTGCCACGCTTCGTCGGCCACCGCGCCCGTCCACTCCTGCTGGGCCGTGGAGACCGCGACCCCCACCCGCGGCGGAGCGACGGTGGTTCCCACACCGCGCCTGCGCTGAAGTCGGCCTTCGAGTTCGAGCTGCTCCAGAGCCTGCCGGAGCGTGGCCCGTGCGACGCCGAACCGGGCCGCGAGGTCCCGCTCGTTCGGCAGGATCTCACCCACCGCGAAGTCCGAGTCGAGTGCCTCACTGAGCACGGTCCTCAGGTGCCAGTACTTCGGCTCCTGCACCGTTTCCAGCTGCGTGGTCCCCACCCTGTCCTCCGCAATCGCCCAGCGGCCTTTTCCGCGACAACATTTATTAAAGGTTCTTGTCTTAACGTAAGGACCATAGGACGGCGCACCGACTTGGTCAAGACCAATCCTCGCCCCGGGGTGCCGCGAACGGGCTTTCGGCACAGAGCGTTCACAGGACGTTCGTGGTGGAGGGCCGCCGAACGAGCGTGAAGCCGAACGAGCGTGAAGCCGAACGAGCGCGAAGAGGACCGCCGCGCGAGCGCAGGAAGGGCCGCCGAACGAGCGCGAAGCCGAACGAGCGTGAAGCCGAACGAGCGCGAAGAGGACCGCCGCGCGAGCGCAGGAAGGGCCGCCGCGCGAGCGCAAGAAGGGCCGCCGCGCGAGCGAAGAGGCGGCGTCAGGCCATCCCCGGGCGCACACCAAGCCACCTGGCGGTGGGCCCTCTCCTGTCTGCCGGTCCACGGGGTCCACCCCCTTGAACCAAGAGCTACCGAGCGGTAGTTGTTGGGCGGGAAGGGTTCATTCACGCCAGGGAGCGGCCATGACCGGTACGGCAAAGTTCACGTTCGACACCTCCGCGGGCCCGCGGAGCACCTCGGTGGCCTATGCGCGAACCGGTACCGGTCACCCGCTGTTGTTGCTCCACGGCATAGGCCATCACCGGCAGGCCTGGGACCCGGTGATACGGATTCTGTCGAGCGAGCGTGACGTGATCAGCGTGGACCTGCCGGGCTTCGGTGAGTCGCCCGCACTCGCGGAGGGTGTCGCGTACGACGTACGGACGGTGGCCGGCGTGCTGACGGCCTTCTGCTCCGAACTCGGCGTCGAACGCCCGCACGTGGCGGGCAACTCACTCGGTGGACTGCTCGCGCTGGAACTCGGGCGCACCGGTCACGCCCGGTCGGTGACGGCCCTGTCACCCGCCGGATTCTGGAGTGCACCGGAGCGCCGGTACGCGTTCGGGACGCTCTGGGCGATGCGCCGGGGCGCCCGGTCGCTGCCGGTTCCTCTGATCGAACGTCTCTCCCGGAGCGCGCCCGGTCGCGCTGCCCTCACCAGCACCATCTGCGCCCGGCCCGGTCGCCGTTCGCCGGAAACGGTCGTCGCGGAAACCCTCGCGCTCCGGAACGCGACCGGCTTCGAAGGGACGCTGGCCGCCGGCCGGAACACCTCCTTCACCTCCGACGTACCGGGCATACCGGTCACCGTCGCCTGGGGCAGCCGTGACGTGCTGTTGCCCCGCCGCCAAGGCGTCCGGGCCAAGCGCACCATCCCCGATGCACGGCTGGTTCGGCTTCCCGAGTGCGGTCATGTGCCGATGAACGACGACCCCGCCCTCGTTTCCCGGGTCATTCTCGACACCAGTCGCTGAGGCAGCCGAGGGGCGGGCCGGGGGGAAGTCCGGTGCGCCACGTAGTCGTTGTTCACCTCGGGTTGGGGCGAGCGCCTTGGCCACGCGTTAGTCATGGTGCTGCGCGTGCCGCGGCTCCTCGGACGCGCACCGTCGCACACCTCGCACCCATGTCCCGGAGGCGCATCGATGACGAACCGCCCGCACATCCTCTCCCCCGGCCGCCGGACCGTACTGCGCGGTTCGCTTCTCGCGTCTGCCGCCGTCGCGCTGCCGGCCGTCACCGGTGCGCCAGCCTTCGCACGGTCCGGGCGCCCGTCCGCCGAGTGGGGTGTCCAGGTCGGGGATGTCACGGCTTCCACCGCGCTGGTCTGGGTACGCTCGGACCGCGCGGCCCGGATGCTCGTCGAGACGTCGGCCACGGAGTCCTTCCGTACATCCCGTCTCTGGCACGGTCCGCTGATCGGTGCCGGGACGGACTTCACCGGGACGACTCCTCTGCACGGTCTCCCGGCGGGCGAACAGATCCACTACCGCGTGACCTTGGCCGACCCGGACGATCCGCGTCGCGCGGGTCGCCCCGTGCACGGCACCTTCCGTACCGCTCCGGCGAAGCGGCGCGACGGAGCGCGGTTCCTCTGGTCCGGTGACATCGCCGGGCAGGGATGGGGCATCAACCCCGACATCGGGGGCTACACCGTCTACGAGGAGATGCGGAATCTCAACCCCGACTTCTTCCTGTGCAGCGGCGACAGCATCTACGCCGACGGTGTCATCGAGCCGAGCGTGACCCTGCCCGACGGACGCGTCTGGCGCAACGTCACGACCGAGGAGAAGTCGAAGGTCGCCGAGACCCTCGCCGAGTACCGGGGCAACTTCCGCTACAACCTGCTGGACGCCAACGTCCGCAAGTTCAACTCCCAGGTGCCGTCGATCGTCCAGTGGGACGACCACGAGGTACGCAACAACTGGTATCCCGGACAGATTCTCGACGACGTCCGCTACACGGAGAAGAACGTGGACGTGCTGGCGGCGCGCTCGGTGCGGGCCTACCGCGAGTACCTTCCCGTCTCCACCCTCCGGGCCGCGCCGGGCGAGGGCCGCATGCACCGGGTGGTGCGCCACGGCCCCCTGCTCGACGTGTTCGTCCTCGACATGCGGTCCTTCCGCAACGCCAACTCGCCCGACCGGCAGGCCGACGACACCACGGGCATCCTCGGCGCCGAGCAGCTCCAGTGGCTCAAGGGTGAGCTCTCCCGGTCGCGCGCCGTGTGGAAGGTGATCGCGGCGGACATGCCGCTCGGGCTCGTCGTGCCGGACGGCGCCGCCAACTTCGAAGCGGTCGCCCAGGGCGACCCGGGCGCCCCGCTCGGGCGGGAACTCCAGATCGCCGAGTTGCTGCGGTACATCAAGCACCGCCACATCACGGGGACCGTCTGGCTGACGACGGACGTGCACCACACCTCCGCGCAGCACTACCTTCCCGAGCGCGCGGCCTTCAAGGACTTCGCACCTTTCTGGGAGTTCGTCTCCGGCCCGCTGGCCGCGGGAGCCTTCCCGGCGAGCGCGCTGGACGGCACGTTCGGGCCGGACCGCGTCTTCGTCAAGGCCCCCGTCCAGTCCAACCAGTCCCCCATGGAGATGCCGCCGCTCTTCGGCGAGGTCGACATCGACGGTGGGAGCGGGGAGTTGACGGTGCGGCTTCGGCAGCAGGGCGGGAAGGTCCTGTTCACCAAGGTGCTGCAGCCCGGCCTCACGGGGCAGTGAGCCGGTCCCATACCGTTCCCCCGGCCTGACGGCGGCGGGCGTGCACCGGAGCGCATCGCGGGCGAGCCGGCCAGAAGAAGGAAGGCGCGGGGCTCCCGCACCCCGCGCCCGCTCCCTCGCGCACCCCGCACCCCGCGCCCGCCCAGAGGCCTTACGGGACCAGCAGGACGCGGCCCAGGGCGGCCCTGTCGTCGAACAGCCGGTGCGCCTCGGCCGCCTCGGCGAGCGGGACGGTGGCGTTGCACGGCGGCGGCGAGTCCGCCTGCGGCCAAGTAATAACCGGCGAGCTCGTCCATTTCCGCGCGCGCCTGCTCGGGCCTGGCCATCCGCCACGGCGTCAGGTTGAAGCCCGCCAGGCCCGCCAGGGACTTCGGCGCGAAGACGCTCGTGACCGGTACGAAGATCAGGTCACCGCCGGCCGCACCGTAGCACCGTAGGTCACGACAGCCGCGCCGCACGATGTCGCCACCGACCGCGTCGAGCACGACGTCGACCCGCCCGGCACCGCCGCGCGCGCCTGATCGGCCCAGCTCTCCTCGGTGTGGTTCCCCGCGACATCAACGCCGTGCTCGCGGGCGAACTCCAGCTTCGCCTCGGAGCCTGCGGTCGCGACCACCGTGCCGGCCCCGAGCAGCCTCGCGATCTGCTGGGCGAGGTGCTCGATGCCGCCGGCCGCGGAGTGCACCAGTACCGACTCGCCGGAAATGAAGCCCCCGTCCGCGGCGCGCGCAGCGCGACCGGCGCGCCCATCGGCAGCATGGTGGCCGAACCGTTGTCGACAGCCTCGTCCACCCTGACGATCCACTGCGCCGCGGCGAGCACGTAGTCGGCGTAGGCGTCTTCCACCACCAGGGCCGCGACCCGGTCTCCGACCGCGAATCCCTCGACGCCCTCGCCGACGGCATCGACGGTACCTCAGGACCTCGGGCTCCCGTACTCGTGATGGCGGACGCGCCGCATGACGACCCCCTCCCCCCAGCCAAACGGGACCATCAGTCAACTTCTGGCGGCGTACTGAACCGTCGGTCCAGTTGTCCAGGAGGTTCCTCGATGGCGGAAGTCCGACGCGAACGCGCCGACGCGGCCCGCAACCGCCGCGCGATCCTCCACGCCACCGAGGGACCCTGGCCCTGTACCGCCCGGAGGAGATCTCCATGGAACAGGTCGCCGCGGCTGCGGGCGTCGGCAAAGGAACCGTGTTCCACCGCTTCGGCAGCCGCATGGGCCTCATGCACGCCCTGATCCAGGAGCGCACCGGAGCGGAGCCCTGCATGACGCCGTCGTATCCGGCCCACCCCCGCCGGGCCCCGGCGCCGACCCCGGGCCGCGTCTCCTCGCATTCCTCGACGGCATCGTGGACATCGTGGACGTGGTCGCCCGCAACAAGGGCCTGCTCGCGACCCCCGGCCACGCCGTCACCACCTCCCAGCACCTCGGAGCGGACGACGACCATCCCGTCTACCGCTTCTGGCACGGGCACCTCGGTGCGTTGCTCGCCGAGCTGCGCCCCGCGCTGGACGCAGAGCGCGTGGCTCACGTCCTGATGTCGACTCCGGGCAACGAACCCGTTCTGCGCCTCCTGGAGAAGGGCGAGGGGGAACGGCCGGCGGTCACGCTGCGGCTGACGGCGACGACCCTGCTGGACGCGTGACCCGGCCGGCCCGACCGGGTTTTCGCACGATGGAGGACCTCCGGGCTCGCGACGCACGAAGTGCCGTACTGCGGGCCGGAGGACGTCGCGGCACTCGTCGAGGACGCCGGGCTTCCCCGTCCGACGATCGGACCACTCGATGCCCGAAAAGAGAGGAAAGGCGACTAGATCCACACTTAACCCATCGGTCACAGTGCGTTCGTGATCAGGCAACACCGTTCGGTCACAGTGAAGTCATGACTGATGTGACATCCTCCAAGACCGCCCACCGCCCCCACCACTGGCGGCGGGACCTGATCGAGCTCGCGGCCCTGTTCACCGCGGTGGCCGTGGCCGACGCCGTCGCGAACCTCATCGGGCACCAGCCCGACGGGCCGTATCTGCTGATCGCCTCGGCGGTGGCGCTGACCGCGACCGCCACCTTCCACACCTGGTGGGCACGGAGGCACAGTCACGCTCCACCTCCCGAGGGTGGCGACGCCGCAGCCGGTGGCACAGCGGTCGGATACGGCGCCGAACTCGGCCTGAACCTGTCCTTCGATGCCTCGCCCGCGCTCGACGAGACGGTGCTGTGGCGGATGCGGACTACGGTCCAGGACACACCCGGAAGCCTCGCGGCACTGTGCATCGCACTCGCCCGGCTCCGTATCGACATCCTGACCCTCCAGACGCACCCGCTGGCCGACGGCACCGTCGACGAGTTCCTGCTGCGTGCCCCTTCGTCGTTGAGCGCCTCCGAACTCACCCGGGAGGTTTCCGCGGCGGGCGGCGCGTCCACCTGGATCGAGCGGGCCGACGCCCACGATCTGGTGGACACCCCGACGCGGGTCCTGGGACTGGCCACCCGTACCGCCCTGGATGCCGCGGAACTCCCGCTCGCGCTGCGCCAGCTGCTGGGGCGGTGCACCATCCACTCGCTGCCGGCGGTCACCATGACGGGCCGGATCACCGGTGAGGGCACCCCCGTGGAAGGGGTACTGGAAGAGACGGTGATGCGGCTGAGCGACCCCTCGGGCGGCGTGATCACCGTGGAGCGCCCCTACCTGCCGTTCACGCCCACCGAGTTCGCCCGGGCCCGCGCCCTGGTCGAACTCGACGCGCGCCTCGGCCCCCGCGTCCCGCGCGGCGAGGACGTCCTCACGCTCGCCGAGGGCCCCGAGATCACCGTGCGCCGCGCGGACCAGGGCGACCTCGACGCCGCGCGCGACATGCACGACCGCTGCTCCCCGCGCACCCTGGGGCTCCGCTACCACGGTCCCGTCGCGGACGCGGACCGCTACCTCGGCCACCTGCTCAGCCCCCGCTTCGGCCGCACCCTGTCGGTACAGACCGACTCGGGGCGGATCGTCGCCCTCGGGCACCTGCTCTGGGACGGGGACGAGACCGAGGTCGCCCTTCTCGTCGAGGACGCGTGGCAGCGACGCGGTGTCGGCTCCGAGCTGCTGCGCAGACTGGTCGGTCTGGCCGCCGAGGCGGGATGCGACTCCGTCTACGCCGTCACCCAGGCCGACAACACCGGCATGGTCGCCGCGATGCGTGGGCTCGGCCTGCCCCTCGACTATCAGATCGAGGAGGGCACTCTGGTGATCACGGCGCGCTTGGCCTCCCGACGCGCCACCACGCTCCCCCCGTCGTACGCGGGCACGGATGCGGAGACGGGCGCGGGCACGGACGGCACCGCCAGCGTGGAGCGGGCGGACGGCGCCGGCCTCGCCGGTCCGAACCGGTCAGGTTCTCCCGCCGAACCGGTCATGGCGCCACACTGGATCGACCCGGCCGAATGGGCCTGGCAGAGCCGCCGTTGAGGACGGGTTCCGATCCGAAGCCGGCCGCCGGCCCACACCGAAGAACCGGTGCGGGCCGGCGGCCGGTACTTCCGGATCCGATATCCGTTCCGGGGTACCGGCCGTAGACGTCCGCGACGTCCGCAGCACCCGGCGAGACCCGCACCCGTAGCCCTGATCCGGCCAATCGCACCCATGACTTCCGGACGCCTCCCCGCAGCGCGGGCGGAACCCGGTGCCGCAGGGAGGCGGTGAGTTCCGAGGTGGCTCCGCACACCGGGCCGATGGCCCCCTTCCGGTCGCGGACGGAAGCAAGGTGACGGGAGGCGGCTTCCCGTACGAGGATGTCCGCATGTCAGACACTTCGAGCAGCGCGCTGCCCCGTCAGGTCGCCGACGCCTACGTCGACGCAATCATCGATCTCGACCCCATCCTGGGCACTTATCTGGGTGACCCGGCGAGTTCACGCCGCCTGCCCGATTTCTCGCCCGAGGGTCAGGCCACCGTTGCCGCTCTCGCTGAGGCCACGCTGGTGAAGCTGGACGCCGCTGAGCTTCTCCCGGGCGCCGACAGCGACGCCGAGCGCCGCTGCGGCAGGCTGTTGCGGGAGCGGCTCACCGCGGAACTCGCCGTCCACGCGGCGGACGAGCATCTGCGGGCCGTCTCGAATCTGCACTCCCCGGCCCACAGTGTCCGCGAAGCCTTCTCGGTGACGCCCACCGAGACCGACGAGGACTGGGCCGCGATCGTCGACCGGCTGCGGGCCGTTCCGGACGCGCTCGCGGGCTACCGCGCCTCACTCGCTCTCGGCCTCGAACGGAAGCTGCACGGCAGCCCCCGTCCCACCGCCACGTTCATCGAGCAGCTGACTGCCTGGGCCGGCGTCGACGGCGAGGGAGACGGGTTCTTCGCGGACTTCGTCGCGCCCGGCCCCGCCGCGCTCCGCGAGGATCTGGACAGTGCCGCAGCGGTCGCCTCCGAGGCGCTGGTGGTCCTGCGCGACTGGATGACCGAGGTGTACGCCCCCGCGATCGAGGGCTCGCCCGACACCGTGGGCCGTGAGCGGTACGCCCGGTGGTCGCGCTACTTCAACGGTACCGACCTGGACCTGGACGAGGCGTACGCGTACGGCTGGTCCGAATACCACCGGCTGCTCACCGAGATGAAGACCGAGGCCGAGAAGATCCTGCCCGGTGCCGGTCCTTGGGAGGCGCTCGCGCACCTCGATGTCCACGGTAAGCACATCGAGGGCGTGGACGAGGTTCAGAAGTGGCTCCAGGGCCTGATGGACGAGGCCATCGAGGCGCTGGACGGCACCCACTTCGAACTCGCCGAGCGCGTACGGAAGGTGGAGTCGCGGATCGCTCCGGCCGGCGGGGCGGCGGCCCCCTACTACACCGGTCCCTCGGAGGACTTCTCCCGCCCCGGCCGTACCTGGCTGCCGACGATGGGCGAGACCCGTTTCCCCGTGTACGACCTGGTGTCCACCTGGTACCACGAGGGGGTGCCCGGCCACCACCTCCAGATCGCCCAGTGGACCCATGTCGCCTCTTCGCTCTCCCGTTACCAGGCGTCGGTCGGCCAGGTCAGTGCCAACGCCGAGGGGTGGGCGCTGTACGCGGAGCGGCTCATGGACGAGCTGGGCTTCCTGCCGGACGCCGAACGACGGCTCGGGTACCTGGACGCCCAGATGATGCGCGCGTGCCGGGTCATCGTGGACATCGGCATGCACCTGGAGCTGGAGATTCCGGCGGAGTCGTCGTTCCACCCGGGTGAGCGGTGGACCCCGGAGCTGGCGGAGGAGTTCTTCGGCGCCCACAGTGGCCGCCCGGCGGACTTCGTGGCGAGCGAGCTGACCCGCTACCTCTCGATGCCGGGTCAGGCGATCGGCTACAAGCTCGGCGAACGTGCCTGGCTGCTGGGCCGGGAGAACGCCCGCGCGGCCCACGGGGACGCCTTCGACCTCAAGGCCTGGCACATGGCGGCCCTGTCGCAGGGGTCGCTGGGCCTGGACGATCTCGTCGAGGAGCTCTCCAAGCTCTGATCCCGGGCGGTGGCCCGGTCCCGCCCCGAGCGGGATGTGTCCAGGGCCGGGACCTCGACCGGACGCACCGGC